>CAZWDG010000266.1:0-3299 GCA_964633075.1 uncultured Candidatus Brevefilum sp. | reverse complement strand
GTCGCTAAGGTCAAAGATCCCGATGCGATAATACATTTTTCAACTATTTTTGATCCTTAATTACATCCAAAACCAATTTTGGGTTTAGATCTTGTGATATCAAGTCGCCTAAATCCTTATACCTGAAGTCTGGACGAATTAAACGACCAGCAGCTTGGTAAAATGCGTTCTTGGCTTTTCGATCAGGAAGATGGCGCTGAGACCAATCGCTCTGATATCCCATATCCCACAACCTTGTCATTTGGGTATGCCCATAAATGAAGTACGCCCCATTGATGAATTGCTCTTTTACAGGCGCCAGTTCTGGCGCTTCGAAATCGTCCACCAACTTCTGACCAAAACTATTCATCTCTGTCCCCACCAGGATGGGAAGGTCCAATCTCTCAGCCAAATCCACAATGCGATACAACTCACGCAATTTAATTGCTTTCACTGCCTCATCAGGGATGTTCCAATTACGATCCGGAATGATATTGAGCACAGCCACGCCCTTTTCGATCAGCAGGCTCAGCAAAGCTTCAATCTGCTGTTCACCCACTGATGTCCCATCCAACCAGGCTGAACATGGGATAGCCTCGGCAGCAAGAATGATCTGATGAACTCATCCACCGTTGGAAACGATTTCTCATCCGGTTGAACATATCCCACCCCACCTCGCTTCATCAACAAATTGCGCAGAAGGTTCATAAATCCATTCGGGTCCTCGATTTTTTGCCCAACCTCACCTGTTGAAAGGTCGAGCTTCTGACTCCAGAACGCAATCGGGTCAGCAAAAGTTTCTGCAGCCTTTTCAGCAATCTTCTGGACCATGTGGCGCTCGGTGGCATAACCTGATGGGGTTAAGGGCAGGACGTCTTCCTCATAATCCATAGTCAAGGGTGACAAAAAGACGCATACCTTTTTCAAGATTTGCTGGTTACGTTGAACTGCACGCTGGCGTATGCTCAAAAATGCTGATGCAACTGAATCGGGGATTTTCGAAGAGGTAAAACCTGTCCCCATGTGATAAGCGACGCCGGGCTCGCCCGGAGAATTGATTTCGGCCTCTCGAAACTGAGGGATATGCACGCGCGTCTCAATTCCAGCGGCGCCTTTGATGCCAGCAATTTCACACGCGTCTAAAAATTCCTCCACACCATCCAGCACATCAAAATCAACAATTCCCATAAAAGCAATGCCAAACTTTTTCCCTAACCAGGCTAAATGTGTGGGAGAGTAGCCATATCCGTTGTAGGAATAGAAACTATGACAATGCAAATTGGCGATTTCTTTTTGCTCGGCTAACTCGATCCAGCCATCCTCTGCCATGTCCAATAAAGTAAGAAGGCTTCCTTTTCGCTTTTTCGCGTCGAAACTATCTAATCCCTCCTCCAGAGTCTGGATTTCTTTTTGGGATTTTTGTGGTTTTGTCATCATAACAACTTTCTTATAAGAATTGATAGAGTTATTTTTACTGCTGTTGATCTGGCATGATGATCATCGGAAAAGGGATAGACCAGCACAGAATCCAACTAATCCAGTGGACACATCTTTTTTTGAATAATGTCTGCATTCGAATACAATCGAACTGATCCAGATTGTTTTATGAATTTTTAAAAACCGCCCCGACAAACGGGGCGGTTTTGGATTGATTAATAGGTACCGTAAATCGGGCCAAAATTCTTGCACGCACGGAAATCCGCACCTTGCATGTCCTTGGTGCCAAAAGCTGTCCAGGCGCTCGGGCGGAACAATTTTGCTTCATTGACATTATGCATACAAACCGGGATCCGCAGGATTGAAGCGAGGGTGATCAATTCTGCCCCAATATGCCCAAAGCTGATCGAACCATGATTGGCTCCCCAGTTTGCCATCACAGAGTAAACGTCCTTGAAGGCGTTGTCATCCGATAGACGTGGAACAAACCAATGGGTTGGCCAGGTGGGATCCGTTCGTTCGTTGAGGGTCTTATGCACCTCTGCTGGGATATCCACCGTCCAACCCTCGGCAATTTGCAGAACAGGCCCTTGTCCCTTGACGATGTTCAATCGGCACATCGTCATGGGCATTTCACCCTGTGTCAGGAAACCTGAGGAATATCCACCACCGCGGAAATATCCTGTAGAAGCGGGATACCACGAGGTCGCATCCAAACAAGCCTGGGCTTCATCTTCAGTGATTTCCCAGAAGGGTTTCATGGCGGGTCTTCCAGCGCGTTCTTGCTTGCCCGTGGCATCAAGCGTGGCTGCCCCGGAGTTGATCAAGTGGATCATGCCATTCGCAGCATGTCCTTGCAGTGTATAACCGGTGACACGCTTGACGGCTTCCGGGCTCCAATAAGTGCGAACATCCGCAAAAATTTGGGCGGTATTGGTCAGGAGATATCCAAAGAGCATACCTGTCCCATTAAGGCAATCGTTTTCGGTTGCCATGATATACGGTGCGCGAACCCCATTCCAATCAAAGGAAGAATTTAAGATCGCCTCCATAAAATCGCCATTGGGGAAGTGATCCGTCCACTGTCGCTGTCCCTGGAATCCAGCTGCAATCGCATTGTGTCCCATGGCTTCTTCGCCAAAACCAAGCGCTTCTAATTTGGAATTGCCCACCATCAAATCTCGGGCGATGATCGTCATCTTGACCACGGTTTCCCAATCTTGGTCCTTCTGCTGGCGTGTGCGCTGCATATCTTCAGGATTGTGATCCCGACCTTCCTGACAATTTTCCCTGGTCCACTGCAAAGCGCGTTTGTACTCTTTGTGATCAAAAATACCCTCATCTATTCGGCGGGTGATCTCGCTCATATCGATCGCTTCGACTCTCATCCCCAAATAGGACTCAAAGAAAGGCTGGTCCACAATGGAGCCGGCAATACCCATCGAGGTACCGCCAATCGAGAGATAAGATTTCCCGCGCAGGATGGCTGTGGCTAAGCCGGCTTTTGCAAATCGCAGCAGTTTTTCCTGAACATCTTCAGGGATTGTTTCGTCGTCATTATCCTGGACATCATGTCCATAAATGGAGAAAGCGGGTAAGCCTTTCTGGTTATGTGCAGCCAACACCGCTGCTAGATAGACCGCTCCTGGTCTTTCAGTACCATTAAAGCCCCAAACCGCCTTGGGCGTTAGAGGGTCCATATCCATTGTCTCAGATCCATAGCACCAGCAGGGTGTGACGGTGATAGATACCCCCACACCTTCACGAACAAATTTTTCAGCACAACGCGCCGATTCAGCCACACCGCCAATGGTTGTATCAGCGATAACGCATTCAACTGGCTTTCCATTGGGATAGCGTAAATTCTGGGTGAGTAATTGGGC
>CAZWDG010000265.1:0-3329 GCA_964633075.1 uncultured Candidatus Brevefilum sp. | reverse complement strand
TACTTAAAGCATTGCGGAGGAGTAACCTTTCACCCTCTGAAAGAGAAGGAACGCCACAGGCTGAAAGCGTCCACAGTTTTAGGAATGGTGAAGTCGCCGCAGAGATGTGCTGAAGAAAACCGATTGGGTGAGTAGAACGGCACGGGTGCGCCCGTTACAGCGTGCCCGGATAATGGTCTGGGATGAGTGCGCTGGTCAAAGCAGCGAATTGAGGTGGTACCGCGGAAGTGAGCCTTTCGTCCTCTGGGATGGAAGGCTTTTATGATTAATGATCCTCATTAAGGAGTGTTTTCGATGGCGAAGCAATTACCAAAAACTTATGATTTCAAAGAGACTGAAAAGCGCCTGTACCAAATGTGGTGGGATGCGGCTTATTTTGAACCTACTAATGATCCAAATAAGCCGGGATTTGATCCAACCATCAAGCCTTTTGTGATTTCAATCCCCCCGGCAAATGTCACCGGCAGCCTGCATCTGGGCCATGCCATGTTTGTCTCCCTGCAAGATTTGATGATCCGCTATCATAGGATGAAAGGTGAGCCAACACTCTGGTTGCCGGGTGTGGATCATGCCGGGATTGCCACACAGCTGCAGGTTGAAAACAAACTCCGAGAAGAGGGCACCAGCCGGGAAGCATTAGGCCGGGAAAAATTTTTGGAACGTATGTGGGCATGGAAAGAGGAATTTGGTGGGATTATCACCCAACAAATTCAACGCTTGGGCGCCTCCTGTGACTGGACCCGTGAACGTTTTACCCTGGATGAGGGATTGTCTCGGGCTGTTCGAGAAGCTTTTGTAGCTCTTTATGAAAAAGGGTGGATCTATCGCGGACCGCGCATGATCAACTGGTCACCTGGTTTGCAGACGGCTGTCTCAGATCTTGAGGTGGAATATTCTGAAGAAAATGGCAAGCTATATTATTTCAAATACATGATCGCTGGCAGCCATGACTTTATCCCTGTGGCGACCACTCGACCAGAGACAATTCTTGGAGATTCGGCTGTAGCGGTTCACCCTGACGATAACCGGTTTAATAAGTTTGTTGGGAAGAAGGCCATTGTACCCATTTTAGGCAGGGAAATCCCTGTCATCGCAGACGATTATGTGGACCGGGAATTTGGGACGGGGGCACTCAAGGTCACACCTGCTCATGATCCCAACGACTACGAAATTGGCATGCGCCATAACCTGGCCTTTATCAATGTCCTAAATCAAGACGCCACCATCAATGAGAATGGGGGACCTTATCAAGGATTGGATCGATTTGACTGCCGGAAAAAGATGTGGGAGGATATGAAAACTGCTGGCCTGGTGATTAAGGAGGATCCTTACCTGTTGAAAGTGCCACGCACCCAACGCGGTGGTGAGATCGTTGAACCAATGGTCTCAACTCAGTGGTTTGTTGATGTTAAAGAGATGGCTGAAGCAGCGTTGGAAGCGGTGCGGGATGGACGGATTGAGATTATCCCTGAACGCTTTAAAAAGGTGTATTACAACTGGATGGAAAACATCCAGGATTGGTGTATCAGCCGGCAATTATGGTGGGGACACCGAATCCCCGTGTGGTATTGTGATGACTGCGGTGAGATGACTATAGCCCGCGAGGATCCGGACGCATGCCAGCATTGTGGTAGGAAAAACCTGCGCCAGGATCCTGACACACTGGACACCTGGTTTTCATCGGGATTATGGCCTTTTTCAACCCTTGGTTGGCCGGATGAGACCCCTGACCTAAATTATTTTTATCCGACTTCTGTGATGGAAACCGCCTATGATATTTTGTTCTTCTGGGTTGCAAGGATGATCATGGATGGGTTGGAGTTTACGGGGAAAATTCCTTTTCATACGGTTTATTTGCACGGTCTGATCCGGGACGAATACGGCCAAAAAATGAGTAAGACTAAGAACAATGCCATCGATCCACTGATTGTGATGGATCAGCTTGGCACAGATGCCTTGCGTTTCACCCTCTTAGTAGGATCGACGCCGGGCAATGATATGAACCTATCAATTAAGAAGGTGGAAGCCAACCGAAATTTTGCCAATAAATTATGGAATGCAGGGCGATTCTTGATCGGAAATTTAGATCAAATGCCCTCTGAACCTGAGGGTGAACCGGATTGGACCCTGGCTGATCGCTGGATCTGGGCTCGATTGAAGCAGCTTAGCGAAACAATCAACCATTTGTTTGAGTCCTACCAATTTGGGGAGGCCGGGCGCCAGATCTATGATTTCTTCTGGACGGAGTTCGCCGATTGGTACGTGGAAATCTCAAAGGATCAAATTGCTAAGGGTGGAGACCGGGCTTACACTTCCATTCAAATGCTGGTGAGGGTTTTTGACACATGTCTGCGTTTTCTGCACCCCTTCACGCCCTATGTCACGGAAGCCTTGTGGGGACATCTTAAATCTGCTTGCCAGGAGACCTCATCGGCATTGGCACCCGAGGGTGGGTGGGAGGAGGCTTTGATCGTCGCCCGATGGCCTGAGCGCATTCCCATGGAAGGTTGGGAGGAACAGGCGATTGAGGATTTTGCCCTGGTCCAGGAAATGATACGGGCTATTCGTAATATTCGGGCGGAATATAAAGTGCAGCCTGGGCATCCAATTCCATGTACAATCAGTGCGGGTCGAAAGATGGATGTGATTAAATCTCAAAAACAGACTTTCGTCTCCCTGGCTGGTATTGATCCCCATGCCTTTACGATTGTAGAAAACCCCATTCAACCCTCTGAGGACCAGATCACGCTGGTGATCACACCGGTGGAGATCGCGTTACCTTTAGCAGGCTTGGTGGATTTGACAGCAGAGCGTGAGCGACTTGAGAAAGAATTGGCTGAAGCGGAGTCACAAATTGATCGGCTTAAAAAGTTGTTGGGGAGTCCCTTTGCTCAGAAAGCACCCTCAGAAGTTGTGGCAAAAGAGCGGGAAAAGCTGGCATCCTACCGAGAAACTGCCGAGCGTATTCGTCAGCAATTAATTTAACCACGAAGGGCACAAAGGGGCACGAAGGAATAATTAATAGAGGGCGCTTTTGAAAAAATAACCCTATCCCGTCCTACGGGCACCCTTCCCCTGCTTCAGGGGAAGGGACGGGGATGGGGTCAAAAAAGCCGATGGTGGATCGTAAATAAGTTAAAAGAGAAAACCACGAAGGGCACAAAGGGACATAAAGAAATCGATTGTCACGCAAGCCTTGATCCTTTCCATCACCAAATTGTGGGGATATGTCGGCTGTGCGTGACCTACAAATCGGCTGCGTATTTAACCACGGAGGGCACAAAGGGACATAAAGAAATCGATTGTCACGCAAGCCTTGATCCTTTCCA
>CAZWDG010000264.1:0-3330 GCA_964633075.1 uncultured Candidatus Brevefilum sp. | reverse complement strand
CCCCGGCACATTAACCGATCACTACGATCCCCGTAATGATATATTGAGTATGTCGCAGGACGTTGCCCAAGGTACAAGCATCGCCGCGATGGCCATCACCGCCCATGAATTGGGACATGCGCAGCAAGATAAACAAGAATATCTGCCGATGAGATTTCGTTCTGCCATCGTTCCCATAGTAAATATCGGCACAACCGTTGGTTGGATCTTCATTCTTTTAGGCTTAATGCTGCAGATTGGCAACTTGGCCTGGTTGGGTGTATTTGCTTTTTCTGCTGGGGCAATCTTTTCCATTGCCACCCTGCCCGTAGAGCTGAATGCGTCCAAACGGGCGCGCCAATTGCTTCTGTCAAATGGTTTGATCACCTCTGAAGAAGAACAAAAAGGTGTCAACCAGGTATTGAATGCAGCAGCCCTGACTTATGTTGCTGCTATTGCCACATCCGTCATGCAGTTGTTCTATTTTGCCTCTCTGGCAGGTGGCATGGGTCGCCGACGAAGATAATAATATAAAGACCTCGAAAAAGTCTAAAACAAAAAGACGTTGCCAAATGATGTGGCAGCGTCTTTTCTTTTAAGAAATAGAATGGATTTTAACTAGGTTTTTTGAAAGGCCGTAACGATTAACCGATAAAGGGTTAAGACCGTCAACAGGATTGCCAGGATGAGGGCAGTGAGTGACAAAAGCGGTGTTCCACTGTGTTTGACATAAATGCCGATGAAAGCCCACACCAGCACCAGCGGATAGGCTACTTCCTTGCGGGTGAAAATCATCAGCACGCCTAAGACTGAAGCAACCACCAGCATGATCACTGTCCATACTGCCGGGGCAAGTGGACCGCCATTCCAGCCTGCATTGTAGAGCACCTGGGCAGCATTTGCTACTGTCGCCACTGTTCCCCAGCCAAGGTAGATGCTGAAAGGTGTGGCAACCAAAAGGTTTTCAACCAGGCTGCGTTTTTCAATCCCGATGCGCAATTTAAGATAAATAGCCAACAGGCTGATCAACAACCCCAAAATCATGACCAGCGTCAACAAAAATTGACCATAATGCCAAAGGAAAACCCAGGCAGTGTTGAATAAATTGGCTGCCACGAACCACCAAGCGATGGCATCAATTTTCTCGTCAACCTGTCCTTTAGGGGTAACGGCATAAACCATGAAGGCAATTAGCGCCAGGTAGATCAGTCCCCAGATTGAGAATACATAGCCAGCCGGAACAAATAGGATGGGGAATTGATCCGATACGCCCCCGGTGGTCACGCCATTAATGGGAAGCGTATTCGCCAGGGCATTCACAACCAGGGTAATTAAAAGGCTGAGAATCATTAAAATGCGATTATTTTTCATGGATTGTTCTCCTTATAGGTCTTGAATTTAATTCTAATTTTACCAAAAATGATGAATTAATGGTTATTTTGTCTAAGCTTAAATTAATCAAAATTCACTGAAAAACAATCAGACTTGAGCTAATCATAACAGATTCATTCTGGACATGCTATAATATGAGCCAGAAAATGCCAAGCCATTAATTTGAAGATGAGTTCAAGATTTTTATACTTTTGTGGTTTTGGGTTTGAAAGGTATGCTTTATGCGTCGCGCATCACTGTTGCAAATATTATTCGTTGTATTTATTGGTTGTAGCTTAATCACAGGTTGTTATGCGGCAGATTTTAGGGCTCAAAATCTAACTGCTGCTATAAATACTTTGGAAACACCGCCAACGCAGGTTTCACTGATTGACATTGAACCTTCCTCAACCCCATCACCCACACCGACCACGACATTCACTGCCACGCTCCCTGAGCCTACGCCAACCATCACTATGACCCCTACACCACAATGGGTTTACAATCCCCCAGGTTCCATTTATGCGCCAATCTTGCTGTATCATCGTGTAAATGGTGAGACATCTTCCGGTCGATATGAAGTATCAGAACCTGATTTTCACTCCCAAATGCTCGCCTTAAAGGAGATGGGGTATACCGCCATCCCTATGTCTTTATTTTTACAGGCTTTGAATGATGGCGCTGATTTGCCTGAAAAACCGATCGTGATCACCTTTGATGGTGGTCACCAAAGCGTTTATGATAAGGCCTTTCCCATCATGAAAGCGCTGGGTTTTCCAGGTGTTTTTTATATTGTTGCAAATCGAATTAATGGCTCACCCGAATTTGTGAATATATCCCAACTGCAAGAAATGATCGATGCGGGTTGGGAAATCGGCAGCCACAGTTATACCCACTCAGACCTCACACTGGATCACAGCATTGCTGAAAAAGAAATCAGGCAATCTAAATTGGACCTCGAATATGCTCTCTCTACGGATGTATCAACCTTTGCTTATCCCTTTGGCACCATTGACCCCTTTACCGTGCAAAAAGTGAGTGATTTCGGCTATCAAGCCGGGATGGGACTGGGAAAGTCAAAATTGCACACTTGGAACACAATATTCTATTTAAATCGCATCGAAATCTATGGGACCTATTCCCTTGACGATTTTAAAATGATTTTAAGCGAGGAATAACCTTAGAGATAAATTGTTGGCATTTCGGTCCTGATGAAAGGTTATTTTCATGAAAACAAGCCCTAAAATTTTACAGTTTGTCATTATCCTCATCTTCTCTTTAGTACTTGGTGCCTGTACCAATTCAGGGGATGTTCCCGCCCAAACAGTGGAATTGTATTACCAGGCTTTGGTTGAAAAGGATGAGGAACTCCTGGTCAACCTTTCGTGTGGTGATTGGGAATCGATGGCGCTGATGGAGTTGGATAGTTTCATGAGTGTGGAGACGATATTATCAGAGGTGTCCTGCCAGACGATCAGCGAGGATCAGACCAACGCCAGGGTGACCTGTGAAGGCGCCATCTCTGCCAGTTATGATGGGGAAGCGCGCGAGTTTCCATTGACAGGGAAGACCTATCTCGTCGTCCAGGAGGGCGGCGAATGGCGCGTGTGCGGTTATGAGTAGGTCAGGGGGATAAAAATGCGGTGGATCAGAGATCATATCTTTACAAGAGAGAGCCTCTATGCGCTTTTTCTGTGTATCCTGATTGCCCTGCTGGTGATTTTTAGTACTGATCGCACACCCCTGTGGATCTACCAAGGGTTCTAGATGTCTTTACGGGACGTTTTCATCCTGATCCTGGTTGCCATACTAGCCCGGATTGTATTTCCCAAGCAACTTCGCCGCTGGGCGCTGCTCATCCTATCCATTTTGGCTATTTTTTGGCTCCAACCGGCCCTTCCCATTCGAAATCTGGATTTTTGGTTTCCCACCGGGACTTTGGGATTGATCTTACTAAGCTGGTCTTTGACGGTTGACAAA
>CAZWDG010000263.1:0-3334 GCA_964633075.1 uncultured Candidatus Brevefilum sp. | reverse complement strand
CTTTATATGTGTCCAAGGGAATTAAGAATCCCTCTTCTGCAGATCCTGTAAAAGACATGCCACCCTTCCAAACGACCTTACTTTTCATTTGTTATTTTCCTTTTCTACCTCCACCGGAGGTTCAGACTGGTTTATCAGGTGCTCGCGCCTGCTTCGGTCAAGCCGCAATTGGGGCAGACGAGGTTCAACAAGCCATCATAGTCAATTGTGCCAGCATGGCAACGGGGGCAAGTCATCCCAGGTCGGAGGCTTTCCCCAGGTTTGATCAGGCAAACGGTCCCTTGTGCTTTTTCTTCATCCTGATATTTTCCGTTTTGATCCGGCAATTTATTCTCGGTTGACATCATCATCCAGACCTAATCTTGTTAAAAGGCGTTTACGGACATCATCTGGCAGGATGACCTGTTCGCCATCGACCTGACACAAGTAAATGGTCTTTTTCAGTGTATTTAGTAAAATTTTGCACTCAGGACAAGAAGCTAAGTGAGCTTCGATTTCATGACACATCGTTTGATCCAGATCGCCATCAATATAGGCACTCAGCCTTTGAAGAATATCCTGACAACTGGAACTATGATCGTGAGTCATAGGTTTTCTCTTGGGATCCTTTGAGCAAAGAAGCCTGTTAATTCTTCTCGTAATTGCATTCGTGCCCGCATTAAGCGGATCTTAACGGCTGATTCGCTGAGATCAAGAACCTTTGCGGTCTCTCTGGTGGAGAATCCTTCAACATCACGCAGTAAAAAGGCAGTCCGGTTGGCGTTTGATAGTCTGGCAATCGCCTCATTGAGTTGTTTACGGGCATCCATGCTCAACAATTCCTTTTCTGGTAAACAGCACCAATCCACAATTTGTCTGGGCAAGTGGTCACCCTGGTCGGTTTCAAAGTCTGCGTCGATGTGACCATTTGTGTTGTTTCTTTTTCGAATCAACATCAGGGATTCGTTTACTGCGATGCGGTACAACCAGGTGGAAAGTTTGGCTCGGCTCTCAAAGTTTTCAATGTTATTCAAGGCTTTGATGAAGGTTTCCTGAAGAACATCCTCTGCATCCTGTTCATTACCAACCATTTTCAATGCTAACCGATAAATGTGATCCGAATTTTGATCGACCAACTTGGTAAAAGCTGTTTTATCCTTGCGTTTTAGCGCCTCAAGTTCATTCGAAGTCTCTTGCTGTTCATTTATCATTAGATGAAAAGGGTCGGTTTTAGGTTACTTTCTAACAAAAATCAGGCAAGTGGCCAGGTGGGGAGGACATCAATGTCCAAAGGGCTAAAATCCTCATTCACAAAGTGATAATAGCCCGCGCCGGCTATCATGGCAGCATTATCGGTACACAAGGAAAGGGGTGGAATATGCACCGGCCATTTACTTTCAGTTAAGATCTTTTCTCTGAGGCGTTTGTTAGCAGAAACACCGCCCGCAACGATGATTTCGCGCACCTCAAAGGCTGCTGCAGCGATGAGAGTCTTTTCGACCAGGACATCAACAACAGCAGCTTGAAAACTTGCGGTTAAATCTTCAACGGGAAGGTTTTTACCCTGTGCTTGAAGCGATTCAATCGTTCGTAGCACTGCGGTTTTTACGCCACTGAACGAGAAATCCCAGCTACCTTCCAGCATCGCCCTGGGAAAGGCGAAGGCGGACGCGTTGCCGTTCAGACTGGCTTTTTGAATGGAAGGTCCACCAGGATAGGGCAAATCAAGGAGTCGCGCAATTTTATCAAAAGCCTCACCGGGGGCATCGTCCAGTGTTCCGCCAAGGCGCTCATAGTCAAGATGATCTTTAACCAAAATGAGTTCGCTATGGCCGCCTGAAATGAGTAAAGCCAGAGCTGGAAAGCGTGGCGGTTGATGGGGAGAAGCATTGGCGTTATACAGCCAGGCGGAATAAATGTGACCTTCAAGGTGATTGACACCGATCAATGGCTTTTGGGTGCCTAAAGATAGAGCTTTGGCCATGTTCACGCCAACGACCAACGAACCAGCCAATCCCGGACCCTGAGTGACAGCGATGGCATCCATATCCTGGATGTTGAGATGTGCCTGGGCCAGAGCTTGTTCGACAATGGGATAGATGGCTTTGACGTGTTCCCGTGAAGCCAACTCGGGGAAGACCCCGCCATATTGGGCGTGCAGTTCCATCTGGCTGGCGACGACATTAGAGTGAATGGCACGACCATCACTGACGACTGCTGCTGCAGTCTCATCACAGGAAGTTTCAATACCAAGAATTCTTGCTGTTGGGAGAGACATCATAAATCACAACCCTTTCATTTGCAGGATCAATTCCATTGGATAGTCAACAAATTTTTCGAATTTTCCATCCTGCGTTACATAGTAGGTGTCCTCAAGGCGGACACCCATGCCTTTGTCAGGATAATATAAACCAGGTTCAATTGTAAACACAGCCCCCGGCATCAGGATGTTCGTGGGGTCCTGTTTTTGGCCAAACCAAGGTTTCTCATGGATATTCAAACCAACGCCATGACCAAGTGAGTGGACATAGCCTTCTTCGATGGCAGGGTCCTGTCTAACCGTCTTGTGCCCCAGTGCTTCAAACAATTCACAAGTGCGTTCCTGGAACTCGGCTGCATGGCGATCTGTCTCTAATTCTGCCACGACCTGGTGATAGACGGATTTCACCTGCTCATGGAGTTGAACAACATCCGCAGGCGCATACCCAAGGCACCAGGTGCGCGTAAAATCATAGAAATAACCGCCATTCTTTTCGCAGGGGAAGATGTCGAAAACAATTGTCTGACCTAACCTGATGGGATCTGTGGGGGTACCGCTGCTGTGAGGAATACCAGCATCCCTGCCAATGGCAAAGATGGTATCTTCTGGATTTTCAGCACCGAACTCAGCCAGCCAAAGGTTGATCCGACTCTTAACATCTCCGATTAAAAGGGGAGAGCCATCGGATTTAACCAGCACTTCATTCCGGACCTGATGCCCGGTTATATATTCTGCCACCCGGGAAACGACGGCAATCACGATTTTTCCCATCTCCCGAATACGTTCAATCTCGGCCGGTTCTTTGGTCGCCATTGCCTGGAGTAAGACCGCATCCTCAACATCGCCCTCGAAACTTAAACCCGGCATGATTTCCCGCAACTTATTGAGGATCGAATGATGTATGCCGACATCCGTCCGACCATAGATCAATACTTTACCAGCAGTCAGCCCAATTTCTTCAAAGATACCTTTGTAGAGCAACGCGTGTGCCATCAGCCGATCACCCTCTGCCTTTTCAAGGCGATCCTTTAAGGGAAAACGGCTGTAATTAATGGTTTGGAGTCCGGTATGCGCTGCTTCTTCCCGTTCCATGGG
>CAZWDG010000262.1:0-3337 GCA_964633075.1 uncultured Candidatus Brevefilum sp. | reverse complement strand
CCTATTAATTTGCCAATGCATATTAGCCATAGAGCGATCTAATATAAACTGCAATTCTCTCACCAGTGCGGTTGAAATTGAACCGGTCATACAATCGTAAAGATGCGACGTTGTCCGATTGAGTATTCACCGTGATGCGCCAAGAGCCCTGAATATCAAGCCTTGTAAGCAGGTCATAGATCAATGAAAATGCCACACCCTGACGTTGATAATCTGGATGAACTGCCAGTCGGGCAAGATGACTGCAGATCGTCATTGTCGTGCTGATTTGATAGCCAATGATCCTGCCGTCGATGATGGCCACGGTGCTGATCCCTGTCTGTTCTATGGCTTTGTTCAGTCCCTCCATTGAATTTTGCCAGATGGGTGGAAAAGCCAAGTGATCGATGCATGCAATCGTCGATAAATCGTATACCTGCATTTCCCGGATGATAACTTTGGGATTGAACCTGTCGTGTGAAGGAAGTTTTCTTCCCCATTCCAGCACAACAATATCTTGCTGGTTTGTAAAACCATAATCAACCAGCAAGCGCTCAAACCATGGATGCAGGGCTAGGGCGGCTAATTCTTTGACCTCCATCTTGTGGAGGATTTGATTGGCTTTAGATAATAAAGGTTGCCAGGAGATATCTATATCGAGATCATCTACCACACCATAAGCACGAATCCAGGCGACCTCTGCGTTCTCCTGGATTGCACATAGAACCGCCCGAATGGTTCCTTCAGCCATTTCCAACAAAAATGGTTGCTTTCCTAACCAATCTAGTGGCAAAAACCAATCTAAATGGCGGTACACGCGACTGTTTTGATTGAAAAAGTTGATTAACTGATCTCGGTGTTTGGCAGATGCTTGAATGATCCTCCTGCGAGATTGAGGATGCACTTCATCTTGAACCATAAATCACCCTCTTATGACAATTGTGTTTGACTAAAGACAGAAGAAACACTTGAAAGTATGCGTGAACTTTTTATTTGGTTTTCAGTTTATCCAACAAGGTTTTTGCGATGTCCGCTTGATCTTCAATTGGGATCAATTTGAATGCGTTGAATATGTGGATCATCGGATCTTCCGCCTGAATAGGCTCCTGTCTTTCGTCTTCAGTAAACTCAGGGGGACTCTGTTCTTGGTCGGGGATAGTTTTGTCAGTTTCTTTTTGCATTTTTTCCGAGCAAAGAAAGATCTCGGGTCTTAGCTCGAGCACATGACTAATTTGAAGGAGATGGTCCAAAGGAATTGGAGAGTTCCCTTGATGGTAGGATTCGAGTTTTTCCAGGGGTATTTGGGTTAATTCATGGATTTTCTCAAGGCTTTGATTTTGTTCGACGAGGAACTTTGCCCGGATCATTTTATCACGCAGCTGCTTGTATTTATCTTGACGTTTTCTCCTTGCTCAAATTTCTGATAATCTCTTTTGGATATTTTTAGCAGATCTGCACAATCACGCTTTGACCGACCCTTCAATTTTCGCGATTCTTCAATTTTATGGAGAATATCTTCTGGTTTTGGAAGCATAAGCCACTTCTCATCCTGGTCAATTATTTAAAGAGGTAATTGATGCACAAATTATAGCCTATCCATTGGAAAAAATCTAATTCCATCAAATTCTATCGATCAGATTGGTTGAAAGTCTATTTTGGAGGAGGGAGATTGATAGACACATTTGCCGTCGATGAATGTCGCTTCAGGTTTGATCGTACCCAGTTGGTGAGGGTCCATCAAAAATGGGTCATGCTCAAGGATGATAAAATCGGCCTTGTAATGTGGTGCAATCTTTCCTAAACGACCTCCTCGATTGATGGTCTCAGCCGGCATTTGCGTAAAACCGGAAAGGCTATCCTGTAAGGAAAGCCGTTGGACTGGTTGCCAACCCTGATCCCCTGGCATGCCATCCAAACGTCGGCGTGTAACTGCTGCATGGAGTCCGTGAAAAGGATTGTAAGGTTCAACCGGGGCGTCTGAGCCAAGAACAAGACAGGCCCCACTGCTTAACAGCGAACGATATGCATAAGAATATTTTGAGCGCTTTCCCAGGAACTTGTCTGCAAATTCCATATCTGATGGGGCGTGAACAGGTTGTACAGATGCAATTATGTCCAACTCAGCCAGGCGCGGCAAGTCTTGCGTATCGATAATTTGAACATGTTCAATGCGATGGCGATAGTGAGGGAGAGTTTTTTCTCGCTCCAAATATCTGAGATGCTGAAAGGCATTTAATACGATATGGTTGGCAAGGTCTCCTATGGCATGGATTGACAAGGCAATCCCATGGTGTGAAGCATGTATCCCAATATCAATGAGTTCATCTTCCGTCAGCAAAAGGGTACCACGGGAGTCACTACCCTCATAAGAGGCTCGCATCGCTGCAGTTTGAGGACCCAGAGCGCCATCTGAGAAAAGCTTGACCCAGCCGATGTTCAGTCGATCATCGCCATATCCTGTCAGGTAACCCTTTTTAATAAAGGTATCGAGGTGGTCAAATGGGATCATTTTACAGACCCTGATTCCCAGTTCACCGTTAAGATTCAATCCCTGGAGCACCTGCCAGCTATCTACTCCATCAAAATCATGCACTCCAATCAACCCCACCTCCCACAGTCGGGGGATCATCTCCTGGAATTGGGTGGTTAGTTCGGATAGAGAAGGTTTGGGAATGATTGATTCGACCAATTCCATCCCACCAGCTTCAAACAAAATACCTGTTGGTTGCCCATTTTGACCCCGTTGGATGATACCGTTTGGGGGGTCTGGTGATTTAGCATTTATACCTGCAATAGTTAATGCCTTGCTATTCACCCAGGCGGCATGCAGTGATTTTGCTGTGAGATAGGCTGGACGTCCGCCACATACTTGGTCGAGCATGTTGGCATTTCCGAAGCCTGTGTCCCAACGGTTTTGATTCCAACCATGACCTCGCATCCAAGCGTCTGGAGGTAAACAATTTGCTCTGTCACTGATCCTATCCAAACAAGTTTGCAAAGAGTCTGTTTCGCAGTCAATCATCGACAAGCTTTGTGCCAGATGACGCAGGTGAAGATGAGAATCCGTCAATCCTGGCCAGACCGTTTTTCCCCTTAAATTAACCACCCAAGTGGCTTGGGTGAAACCCTCCAGAAGATCTGCATCTGAACCGAGTGCGATAATTTGACCATAATCGATGGAAAAGGCTGTCGCCGCCATTGGTTGTGGGCCATAAATTTTGGCATTATGGAAGATTTTCATGTTGTCTTTCCGTTGGGAACTTGTATTGTGCGAGAAATTCTCCGTCAGTGTTTATTCGGATAGAATCTTATCCAATATGGTATTCAATTCTTCATCAGAATAATAATAAATCACCAA
>CAZWDG010000261.1:0-3342 GCA_964633075.1 uncultured Candidatus Brevefilum sp. | reverse complement strand
TGCTCGGCGCAGAAATTTTTCCCTGGAAAGCGCGCAAGGGGCACAAGTTAAAACCCGAAATGGTCGCATGTGTACTGTCGAAGGAAATATCGGTTCTTGTGATCGGGAATGGGGTCAATGGCGCCCTTCAGGTGACAAAAAAGACCCAAAACGCCATCAGGGAGGCTGGCATCAAGCAATTGATCATTAAACGGACACCTGAGGCCTGCGCGATTTATAACCGACTGGTGCGGGCGGGGGAGCGCGTGGCTTTATTGGCGCATGGAACGTGTTAAAAGCAGCTAAAAGCTGGAAGCTGAAAGCTCTAAGGAAAAAGTCTAATGGCAACGATTGATCTTCATATCCATTCCAATTACAGCGGCGATGGTGAGTTTTCTCCCACGCAATTGGTTGATTTCTGCCGACAAGCCGGATTGACCCATGCTGCCATTGCCGACCACAACACAACCAGGGCAACAGAACAAGCCTCCTTGGCTGCTCAAGGAACTGGACTCATGATCATCCCGGCCATTGAAATGGATTGTGTCTTCGATGGGGTCAATCTCCACCTGTTGGGATATGGCATTGATCCAATCGCCCCTGTGTTTGCTGAAATTGAGATGGACCTCCATCAACAGGAATTGGACAACTCAGCTCTGCTGATGCAGCTGGTCCGCCAATTGGGGATTGAATTTGAGGACGAATTGGTCAAGTCGCTGTCTTTTCACGGGGCGGTCACTGGGGAAATGATTGCCGAAGCTGCTCTGGCTTACGATGCTGAAGCGAAAAACCCGTTACTGGACCCCTACCGGGATGGTGGCGAGAGGAGTGATAACCCTTATGTCAATTTCTATTGGGATTATTGCGCACAAGGGAAACCGGCTTATACGCCTTACCATTTTATCAGCCTCTCCCAAGCCATCGATATCATCGCATCCAATCATGGGGTTCCCGTTCTGGCCCATCCTGGCTTGAATGTAAAAGAAAACTCGTCCTTACTCGAGGGGATCATTGCAGAAGGTATTGCTGGCATCGAGGTCTACAGCAGTTATCACAATCAAGACCAGGTGCGGTTTTATAAAAAGGCAGCCTTATCAAAGGATCTCCTGATGACCTGTGGCAGTGATTTTCATGGAAAAACGAAAAAGAGCATCAAAATTGGCAGCACAAATTGTGAAGGGCAAGAAAGGAAAATCATTTCCGCGCTGATCCAAAAAATCCGGGAAGTTAATTCGGATACCTGATAAGGGCGTTTCCCCCCTCATCATTGGTGTTAACCTGCTTCACCTTCCTAAGTTCACACAAATCTTTCTTGGTTACATGCCCGCCTTCTTGGGCAGTGAGGCCAATAATTATGCCTGATATCATCAAGAATTAAGCAAAAAAGTATGGAATCAGGCTGGTTAGGGAGGAAATATCGCATATAATTATGGGGCTTAACCAATATTATCAACTCGATTTAACTGGAAGGAGATTAGTATGTTCGTGAAACCACCACGTTGGGACCTTTCGAATGTTTATCCCGGATTGGATTCACCAGAACTGGCCAAGGACATCGATTGGGTTAAAAAAGCCACAGAATCCATCAGGGCATTGTATCAGGAAAAACTGGTGAAAATTGATCCATCCAGTTCTTTTGAAATCATTAATCAAGCCATCAGCAGTATGGTGGATCAGATGAACGCCCTCATGGAGAAATCATTGACCATCCGGGCGTATTTCAATTCATTTACCTCAACGGACACTTTCAACCAGCAGGCGATGCAGATGGAATCACAATTTGCCAAGGTGTTGGTTGGCATCCAAAAGGTAAACGTCCTCCTGGCTGCCTGGGTTGGACAATTTAAGATTATGCTGCCAGATATCCTGGCTTTAGGGAACAGTGCCGGTGCACATACTTTCCCGTTGAAAGAAATGGCTGAGCAGAGCCAGTACCTGATGAGCGAGAAGGAAGAGATCCTCGCCAGTGAGCTGAGCCTGTCAGGATCGCGGGCTTGGACGAAACTCCAAGAAAAGGTCACCTCTCAAAAAACTGTGGATTTTGAGTTGGATGGCGAAATCCAAAAACTACCTATGCCAGCATTGATCAACCTGCATGGGCATCCAAACGAGTCCGTGCGAAAACGCGCCTATGAGGCTGAGATGGAAGCCTGGGACTCAGTGAAAGAACCTTTAGCCGCTTGCATGAACGGGATCAAGGGCTGGGTTAACACGCTGAACGAACACCGCAACCGTCAAGACCCTCTGCATCAACCCTTAGACCAGGAGCGTATCGACCGAGAGACCCTTGAGGTGATGCTGGGAGCGATGGCGGATTCCTTCCCCACATTTCGCCGTTATTTCAAAGCGAAAGCAGCACGCTTTGGGCAGGAAGCCCTGCCCTGGTGGAATTTGTTTGCGCCCATCGGGGAGGTAGAGAATAAATATACCTTTAGCGAGGCACAAGCGTTTATTTTAACGTACTTCGAAGGCTTCTCGCAAGAATTAAGGGACTTTGCACAAACAGCTTTTGACAACCATTGGATTGATGCCGAACAACGATCGGGAAAACATGGCGGCGCATTTTGTATGGGGGTGCCAAGTGTTAAGGAGTCCAGGATTCTATGCAATTTTGACGGATCATTGGACCAGGTGATGACCATTGCCCACGAGCTTGGTCATGGCTATCATAACTTCAATATGTACCAGGCGAATAAAACCGCGCTGCAGCGTCAAACGCCCATGACCATGGCGGAAACCGCGTCAATCATGTGTGAGACGATCGTTTTTAATGCATTCATGGACACTATCACTGATCCACAGGAAGAACTCGCCTTGCTTGAGACGGCATTGATTGGTGATTCCCAGGTGATCGTGGATATCTATTCCCGATACTTGTTCGAAAAGGAGGTCTTTGAACGCCGGGGAAATTCGGATTTGAGCCCTGATGAGCTGTGTACGATCATGGAGGAAGCTCAAGCAAAGACCTATGGCGAAGGAGTGGATTCTGATTATCGTCATAAGTTCATGTGGACCTGGAAACCGCATTATTATTCCGCTGGGCTCTCATTCTATAATTTCCCCTATTCCTTTGGTCTGCTGTTCGGTGTAGGACTGTATGCGATCTATCAGCAGTTGGGTGAGTCATTTATCCCGGATTACAAACGCTTGCTTTCCAGCACAGGGGAAGCACCTGCTGCGGTGTTGGCTGCCCGGTTTGGCATTGATATTCGTGATAAAAAGTTCTGGGAGGACAGCCTGGCGGTGATTGCCAGGCGCATTGATCGTTATTGCGAACTGTAATTGAACCAGGGCGACGCCCATCCCTGTATCTCATCACTTCAGGTGTCGCCCTTACAAGCCAATATTGGTCCCCAATAGTAT
>CAZWDG010000260.1:0-3348 GCA_964633075.1 uncultured Candidatus Brevefilum sp. | reverse complement strand
ATCTCTATTGGTGCTGCATTACGCCCCGAATTTGATATGATGATCATCGTATCTCGGTCTGAGATGCGGTAGTAATTGAAAATAACCTCTGCCATCCCCTCAACACGCTCCATATATTCACTTTTATAAACTTGTTGATGACCTGTCAGGCTTGGTTCAAGAATCGCATCGACCGGCACCAGCCCCCCTGCTCGATATGCCACATCTTCAGCAATAATATGCGAGTGACCGGTGCCAAAGGTGTATATAAGACCACCCTTCTTGACAGTTTCCGCCATCAACCTCGCAGCCTGTAACATGGAGGATGTTTGCGAGGCTGAAATTTCATTAATGAGATTTACAATGGCGCGCGTGTAATCCTGCATCGCTGTCATAGTAATACACTCCTTTGTTGGTTATTGATTACTTTGCCCATTCAGGGAAGTTCTTTTCAATCACCGGCCAAAATTCTGCTTTAGGGTCATTCGGCAGCATCCGACAGGTGAGTTTAATGCCTTTCTCGTGCATTGTCTTGAGCGCTTTAACACCCTCCTCGGTCAGATAGACACTGTTTGAAAGTTTCTTAGAGCCTCGAACAAAAGCTTGATTGCCTAAATTAAGGGTATCGATCTCCAGACCATTTTCAATCAAAGCCAGTCCATCCTCGGGGAATTTGGTAATGATGAAGATGTTCTCATCTTCCGCTTCTGGGCTCTGGCAATATGCAACACAATTTTCGATTGGTAGAACGGATACCTTGGCACCGATGGGTGTAACAGCCTTTAATAAGGTCACTTGCATCGGATCATTCGCCACCTTATCGTTGGTCACGATCAGGTGGTCAATAGGTAATGCGCTGTTCCATGAGACCAATATTTGTCCATGGATGAGACGATTATCCATACGAACATGTGTAACGGTCATCTTATTTTCCTTTCATTCCTTTGACTAGTTTTGGTAAATTACCTACTTATTTTATCAGATAATCGACTGACCCCCGATTTTCCTGCCTCAAGTGCAATCTTAGCGGCTTCCTCAAGGCTCAATCCCTCTCGCTGAACCAGCAACTCAACCAGCATAGGCAGATTCATGCCTGTGATCAATTCCAGGTGATCCTGCTGTGCTAAGACCAATCTGCCGCTGGCGTTAAAAGGGCTGGCGCCAAATAAATCGACCATCAGCAAGACGCCTGCTTCATTATCAACCTGGTTGACTGCCTCTTGAATGCGATCAACCAGTACATCAATATCATCTATCGGCTGAAGGCTGATGCAGGCAACCTGTTCCGCTTCACCAGTGATCATTTCTGCAGCATCCAGTAAACCATCAGCCAGACCACCATGACTTATCAAAACAATACCAATCATAGTTTCCTCTTCATAACAATGACTCAATCAATATTACAGTATTTTACATCAAAGATCTAGATTTTTCGTGAGATTTTCTCCCAATTCTCCTCCAAATTAAGATGGCAGGGTAATTGGATCACCAATTACCCTGCCAATGTGCCAGGCAAAAGAAGAACTTATCCAAGAATACCCAATGCACCACCGATGAACCCAATAGCGATGAGCACCAGGATCACATAGATGGGTTTCCAGCCGCGCTTTAGCAGCCAGTATGCTAGGGCAGTCACCAACAAAGGCAGTAAATATGGAAGAATGGCATCCAACTGTGACTGAATGTTAACCGTGTTGACAACCAATTCATCTTCCACAACAGCCGTCCTGGAGATTTCAAGGGGCGTTGTTAATCTGACGATGGATGGGACAAAACCGCCAATCACGATCAAACCAACAATCGTAGCGAGCTCCGTGATGCGTGCGATACCGCCGCTACCCAGAGATTTCACCAAATTGGATCCCTGCTTATACGCCCAGAAAAACTGCCAGTAACGCACAGCCATGTAGGGGAAGAACACCAAGAGCATCACCAGGATGGGGCCAAAGGCACTTCCATTCAATGCCATGCTGCCACCAATGGTGAAAATGATGCTGTTGTACAATGCCCACAGGAGTGTATCACCAACCCCAGCGAGAGGACCCATTAAACCGACCTTGAGACCCTCGGTAGTATCCAGGGAGGCACCCACCTCTTCAAGAGCCACATGGGCACCAATGATCAGCGGGGCACCGACGACTGGGTTTGTGTTGAAAAAGTTGAGATTTGTCAGAAAAGCTTCCTTAAACTCTTCTGGTTCTGGACGGGTTTTCTTCAATATGGGCAGGATTGAAAATGCATAGCCAACGCTCTGCATGCGCTCATAGTTCCATCCACATTGGAAGAACAAAACAGTCCGCCAGAAAGATTTCATCAAATCAGAACGTGTTAATTTCTTCTCGGTATTTTCCATCTTACGCCTCCGCTTTTGAATACTTTAGGTATTGGAAGACCAGGGCAATAGCAACACCAAGCAAAGCGATTCCTAACAAGGGCACTTTTATGTAGGCAAAAAGGACAAAGCCAACAATTAAGAAGGCGGGATATTGCTGTACTGGGAGAATGGCCAAAAGCATTGCAAACCCGAGTGCAGGTAAAATACCACCAGCTGTGCTGATGCCCTTGTTGATCCAGGGGTTGGCATCGAAGAAAGCCGTGAGCGCTTTCACCAATGGTTCACCAAAAGCAATTGCCAGAAACACTGGAATAGCCCGTGAAAGTCCCCAAATGATGTGACTGGTGTAAATCATCATCCGGTCAAAGCCTTTATCATTACCCTCTTCTGCATAACGATCGGCTCTATGAACGTAAACAAAGTTCAAGAAGCGGTTCAAAATATCAACCTGGGTTAACAGGAGGGCAGCCGGGATGGCTAAGGTGATGCCGGTTTCAAAATTGCCACCTTTCCCAAAATACGTTCCCAGAATTGCGCCAACGGTGTAATCCGGAATCGTCGCACCACCGTAGGTGTAAACACCAAGTGCCATCAATTCTAGTGTGCCGCCGATCAAAAGACCAGATTTGACATCACCGATGATCAACCCGGTGACAAATCCAGCGATAAGTGGGCGGGACGCCATAATAAAGTTCGGGCCAAGCATATCATAGACACAGATATAGGCCCACAATGCTAGAACTAATGCAGTAAAAATCATAATTAGCTCCTTCCAAAAAATTTGACGATAAATATGTGGGATATTTTTGGAAACGACTCAAATTCATTCATTCAATAGACTCACTCCTTTCTACACATCAATGGTCATCTTGTGCTGTTCTCACTGCCTGGCAGGTCAAAATTATTAAAACCAGAATCATCTTTAAAATGACTCGGCCTTAACCAAAGTAAAGGACTCACTGTTTGATAATCGAATTAGCAACCGGATACTGTCCGACCGATAATAAGCGTAACCGTATTCCACATTCCAACCA
>CAZWDG010000259.1:0-3359 GCA_964633075.1 uncultured Candidatus Brevefilum sp. | reverse complement strand
GTTAAGAAGTAACCTACGTAGCGGCCATAAGAAGTAAGCGAGCGTATTTCTGCCATAAGGTGCATGCGGTCGCGGATTGTGGATATGGAGGCTTCCAGTACTGTGGAAAGATTACCGCCTACTTGGGAATTGATGACGATAGCGGTCACAACAATCTGCAAGTCATCGTTCTCCATCCTTTCTGCTAAATTGAAAAGGGATTCTTCCAAAGTAATTCCTATGCGTATTTCGCGTATTATCCGTCCAAATTCTTCAGATGCGGGATTAGGGATTTCTTTTACCGCAAGATCCAGTGCTTGCATCAGACTATAGCCAGCCTGTACAGCCCCTTTGATCAAAGTAAAAACATCCAACAGCTGAGTTTGAAATTTTTGTTGACGTTGGGCAATTGCCCGGTCAAGCAGAATATGTGGGATTATGACCACTATCACAGCCAGGAATAATCCTCCCAGGATATTCCCAGTTAATAAACATCCCAGAAATAAGGATAGTACAGTTGCGACAATGCGTATCAAGATAAATTCTATATCAGTGATCGGCCAATATACGCTGGAAATTTTTTTCTGTAGTTTTTCAGATGAAAAACCACTTAAAGTCCTATTGACCCAAACTCTGAATTTGTCGGTATTCAATTTTAATGGGAGTAAATCCTTCCGATGGGGATTCACTTGATGATCATCCGGGGAGGAATCTATAAACTTGGATATTCTTTCCTGCTTCTTGGATAAAGGCCCATTTTTGTATAGCCACTGACCGATCAGGAAAACTCCTGTCGCGCAAAAAAGGAAGATGATAAGTAGGATCACAGTGATCGAACTATGATTCAAAGAACTCATTGCCTGGAATGCCTATTCTTGTTCATAAGAGATCTCAGCTTAATGGTTTTTTGTTTTATTTAACCCTTGAAGTTTCAATAATTTTCACAAGCTCTTTGGTGATATCAAAAAATGCCTTGCTGATCGGGTGGTTAGGTTTTCTTAACAGAATGGGAATCCCTTCATTCAAGCTGCTGAGTGCCAGATTACCATCTGCAGGTATTTTGCCAAATACCTTCATCTTCAAGATATTCTCGATCTCCTCCTTTTTCACATCCACCTTTGTTCCAGTCAGATTAAGGATCAACAATGTTTTATCTTTTGGATAGGAAAGGGTTGCTGCGACATCCATGAATTGTCTCACATCCCGCATCGAGGCTATGTCAGGGGTGAGTACCAGCAGAATCTTATCCGAGGAATCCATGTAAGTAACTGTGTTTTCATTTAAATAATTGCCGCCATCAATGATGATGATTGGAAAGACCGCTTGTAAACTCTGAATAACCTTGAATAGATTCTCTGGTTTGATTCCCTGAGCTTCAACGATCGAATTCGGGCTTGGAAGCACATGAACGCCGGAGGTATGCCTTACAACCACCTGTTTGATCAGACGCTCATCCAAATTACCAGCATGAGCAATCAAGTCATTGATCGAATTGCCAGTGCGTAAATTATAAAAAAGCGCAATGTGTCCGAAAAGATGTTTCCCGTCAATCACCAACACATCCTCTTTGATTGTTTTATATAGACATATAGCTAGGTTCGTGGAAATCGTAGTGGTTCCCACACCCCCCTTCGGGCTGAAAACTGTAAATGTATTTTTATGTGTGCTATGTGACTCCAAGGAAAGAGTTGTTGAAGAATGAGACTGGTTGCGTTCCAGGCGTTCTGCAACGCGCTTGATTGTGATCACCAAATTGTCTGATTGATATGGATACTGAACCAAGTCTTGTGCACCAGAGAGAAGCACCCGATCTGAATTAACCTTCTCAGATTCAGATAGGATGACAACTACTGCACACATTGAGCATTTAGATGTGATCACATTTATTAGATCTAAAGGATTTTCTTGGAGTTCAAAATCTAAAAGGATAACATCCGGTTGGGTCTCAGTGATAAAGGTTATCAGATCGCTCGCATCTACTCCCTTTTCAATGATTGTCAAGTTTTTCTCTTGAGCCAGAGTGATGCGGGTTGATTCGATGATTGATGGATTCTGTGATACCATCAAGACCCTTGTTGTTTGGTTTATTATCTCCATATCAATTATGCTTTCCTCAACGATCAAGGCAAAATTTCAAGCCCGTAGAATTCAATGATGTATTCTTCAGTTACAGGTGTAAGGTTAAATTGAACATTCGAGGTGGGAGCTCTCAATACAATATCAAATATTGCCCCGGTATCCTTCAAATGTTTTAAAATCAGCGCATCCTGAGAGTTCAATGCCAATAAGTAAGCCTTGATCCTGGTTTTTGGGTTCGAAGCAGCCGGGTTGTTTTCGTCCTTAAGAGGTCCAGCGCTAGCAGCGTCCTTCTCAATCGCTTCCAAGACCAGGGCTGTTATACCCACTTTTTGCATTGAATCAACTGTAAATGTTCTTTCCTCTGGCTCTTGAGGTTCACCGGTTGTCGTTGTGGTAATTTCTCCGGCCGTCTTGACTTTCTGTTTAAAGGTGGCGAAGATATCCACAATATCTCCTTGTTTCACAATACCCTCTCTGCTCATCAGATCATCTGCCGGGAAAGCCATTAGTACATGATCCTCGCTTAATATGAAACTAAGGTCATTATTTTTATTGGTCGGGTCCGCCAAGTTGTGTGAGAGAACCATTTCTCCCTGGACGAGATCGGTCTTGATGATCTTGCCAATTGCCTCCTCAAGATTAGCGATAGCGTTACGTGGGGCAATTTCCACCGGCACATCGGCTAGCTCCACATCGGCTCCTGAAACCGTGTTCCCAAGGACAAGATCGCGTGTAACGACCACCACTTTAGTTTTGACGGTATATTCTGCAGATTCCTCTGGTACTTGGTCTGCCTGAAAGCGTTGCATCAGATTAAAGCTGGCAAAGATCCCGATTGCTGCTAGGATTAAGCCCACAATGATGATGACGATGATTTTGGTTTTATTTGACAATTGAGACCTCCTTTAGGGTTCAAGTTCAATTCATTATTTTGTTAAAGACACCACACAATTGCCAAGATTGACAGTGCAATGGTTCTGAAGATCTAATGGCATATCCACATTTGACAGAAAAAAACCTTCAATGGATGGGGTGTTATTCCGAATCAATGACTTGCTGGGGTTTTTGGGATCCGGATTCATCTCTTGGGCTAATGCAAACCCCGGGCAATAATCATAAGAAAATGTGTGCACACAAGAGATATAAAAAGGATCAAATGCAATCACGTGGAACTTGGGTGCTTGTCCCGCATTATCAGTATCCCCCGCCGGAGGTTCTGCTGGAAACGGGTAAGCGTGTGCAACCTCCATACAGCTAGAGTTGGCAGTCGGATTACTATCATTACAATATGCATTAAAGAC
>CAZWDG010000258.1:0-3383 GCA_964633075.1 uncultured Candidatus Brevefilum sp. | reverse complement strand
ATATAAGACGTTGACCTGATAACCCAATCCTGCGTTGACCTCCTGGATCTCGACCTCATTCATCCCAATCATCATCGTGCGCCCCACGTCATCCGTCTCCCAGGGAGCAAAAAGCTCGCGTTGCCAGCTTTCACCAGCCCTAACCCCATTCAGAAAAGTGCGAAATCCCAGTGTCGGCGTGCTTTGATAGGCTTTATTGGCGGATTGAAATTCTAAAATGGGATGATCTTTATTTTCAACGCCAAAGCTACACACCGACTGACCGCGGTTGACATAAAAGACCCACATGGGGATACCACGTAAACCAGCAATGCCCGGTAAAAAAGAAGAAAATGGGCGTTTATGATCAAAATCGTGTAGGATAAATCGCCCCAAACCATCAAAGTTATTTTCATTGTCCTGTCTGGGAATTGACATACTCATGGCACCATCCAAGGTATTTCTCAAATAAGTTATCGCTCAGGACTGATCATTTATCATCTGACTTGGCCTAACCAGTTCGAACCCTGCCCTGCCGTCCAATGAAATCAGATCATCCCAACGTGGCAATCACCTTTACCCGGTCTTTTCTTAGTTCTGGAATGAGGGTCCCCTGAAGGGTTTCACCGTCCACACTGATAGAAACCGCTTTGCCAGGACCAGTTCGCCGAACCTCGATATCATAGGTCACCCCACGGAATTTGCGGGCGGCATGAAAGCCTTCCCACGCCAGAGGGATAACCGGCTCAAGGCGTAAGCCACCATATTCCGGGCGAATGCCCAGTATCCATTGGGAAATAGCGACCAAGTTCCAGGCTGCTGTGCCCGTCAGCCAGGAGTTCTTGGCCTCCCCGAAAGAATCAGCGTCCTTACCTGTGATCATCTGGGCATAAACATAAGGTTCGCAGCGGTGCAAGTCGCTGATTGCTTCACGTTGAGAGGGATTTATCCGGAGGTAATAATCCAGCGCCATCTCCCCATGACCCAGGATGGCTTCGGCAATCATCACCCAGGGATTGGTATGGCAAAAGACGCTGGCGTTTTCTTTATTACCTGGCGGATAAGATGAGATTTCACCCAGATGCAAGTGATAGGAACCATAGGGCGGTTGCAGGAGCACGACCCCATGTTCGGTTGCCAGGTGCTTTTCGACAGATTGAAGCGCCGTAGTCGCCAAGCCTTGCTCTACCCCAATCCCGGCCATGGGACACAATCCCTGGGGTTCAATGAAAATCTTGCCTTCACTGCAGGTTTTTGATCCGATTGGATCGCCAAAATGGTCATAGGCCCGCAAAAACCAATCCCCATCCCAACCATATTGCCTTGTTGTGGTGATCATCGCGTCCACCAAATCTTGAAGCCGGGCGTGTACCTCCCCATGACCCAATTTTAAGTGAATCTGGGCGAGTTCACGAGCTGCCATCGTAAACAGGGCAGCAATCACCACCGATTCAGCCACCTTGCCATCCTGGTAAGTGGTAGTTTGAAAGGATTCGCCTGACTTTTCTGAAAAGGTATTTAAATTCAGGCAATCGTTCCAATCCGCTCGCCCGATCAACGGCAGACCGTGAGGCCCCAGATTATCGAGCGTATACTGGATACAGCGTTCGAGATGATCTAACAGGCTGGCTTCTGTGCCTGTTTTGTTTTCAAAAGGAATCGATTCCGCCAATATCCCCCAATCAGCCGTCTCCTTCAGGTACGCTGCCACGCTTAATACCAACCAGGCGGGATCATCGTTGAAATTTCCACCGACAGCATCATTCCCTCGCTTGGTGAGCGGCTGATATTGATGATAAGCCCCACCATTTTCAAGCTGCGTCGCGGCAAGGTCCAAGATGCGCTGGCGTGCCCGCTCCGGCACCATCTGCACGAAACCAAGCAAGTCCTGGTTGGAATCCCTGAATCCCATCCCCCGCCCAATCCCCGATTCAAAATAGGATGCTGATCGCGACAGGTTGAAAGTCACCAGACATTGGTAAGCATTCCAGATATTGACCATGCGATTGACGTGCTCATTGGGCGTTTCCACCTGCATCACGCCCAGCAGATCATCCCACATCCTGCGTAGACCCTCAAAGGCAGCATCCACATTGCGAGGTTCAAGATAGGCAGTAATAATCGGTTGAAGTGTGCGCTTATTGATGGTTTGTGAGCCAGGCGGATCAAATTTTTCGTCATGAGGGTTCTCATGATAGCCCAGCAAGAAGAGTATCCGCCTCTTTTCTCCTGGTTCTAATGAAAAACGAAGATGATGGACGCCAACAGGTGACCATCCAACTCTTAAGGAATTGGCGGAGTGATCTTTCTCGACAGCCTGCGGATTCTCCCAGCCGCGATACGGTCCCAAAAAAGCCTCCCGCTGCGTCTCAAATCCCGCCAGAGGTTCAGAGCAGGCAAAATAAGCGAAGTGATCCCGCCGTTCTCGGTATTCGGTCTTGTGATAAATCACCGAACCTTCAACCTCAAGTTCGCCAATGTTCAAATTGCGCTGGAAATTCGTGGCATCGTCCAGCGCATCCCACAGGCAGAATTCAACACAAGAAAACAGGGATAGGGAACGCTCTGCTTCCGATTGGTTTTCAATCACCAGGTCCCAGATTTCAAGGGACTCACCTGGAGGTACAAAGTAACAGATATCCGCCCGAATCCCCTGATAGGAAGAGCCTATTTTCGTATATCCCATGCCATGCCGACAGGTATAATCCTCGATCGCGCTCCGGGTTGGCATCCAGGTGGGAGACCAAAATAGACCTTGATCGTTATCCCGCAAATAGAGATAGCGCCCCCCCATGTCGAGCGGGACGTTGTTGTAGCGATAGCGCGTCAGCCGACGCAGACGTGCATCCTGATAAAAAGAATACCCCCCAGCCGTGTTCGAGATCAGGGCAAAATAATCCACCATCCCCAGATAATTGATCCAGGGTAGGGGTGTATCCGGTTGGGTAATGACATATTCACGATTTTGATCATCAAAATATCCATACTGCATCGTCAATCATCCTAACGCATAGTTAAATTTTGCAACTCAATCAAGCCCACAGGTTTGACTGTGATCCTTCTACTCGGGTAATTATCGAATGGTTCACATGATTTACATTAAACAAATGATTCCTGTTCGTAGCGACGCAATCTGCTGCCTCACTATGGCGTTGATGATTAATCAAAATAGATCAGCCATCTTCATTTATCAATCACTGTTTGCCTAGAATTTTCGAAATCAGTCGAGTTTAAGCGCATGGGCTTGTTCTATCAACCCATCCACAAACTCTTCTGGTGGCAGTGGTACAGCATCAGGCTGGAACATTAACACACTGATCAAAGGCATGTCCATGATCATCCCCAACACATCCATCCCAATGCCCTCATCCCCACCCAGGAATTGCTCAAATTGGGCCTTAATC
>CAZWDG010000257.1:0-3398 GCA_964633075.1 uncultured Candidatus Brevefilum sp. | reverse complement strand
GCGTTACCTCCAGACATTCCTCAGGGACGAAGCTTTACGAACACGCTGATGTCGTGATTGATAACCTTACCCCGTTAGGTGACTGCCTGATGCAACTTGATGGTGTCCCCCAGCCGGTTGGACCGGGCTCTGGGGTTACTGGCTTGTTTATTTTACATGCTTTAGTGGTCCAAACGATTCAGTATCTCCATGAAGATGGATTTGAACCCCCTGTCTTTCGCAGCGGCAACCTGGATGGTAGCGACAAACCAAACGAGAAATTCATGGATTGGTACCGTGGAAGGATCAAGTTGTGGTAAAAGATAGTCCTCAAAATCGCTTTTTCGCTGGTGCCGTAGAAGTAGATATCACACCCCCGGTTGGGGTCGCACTTTCAGGGTATGGGGCAAGAACACAAAACAGCATCGGTGTCCATGATCCGCTCAAGGCGCAGACGCTTTTTTTGCAACTTGACTCCGCCAAGTTGTTGATCATTACCTGTGACTTGATTGGTGTTGATGGGAGTCTTACCAGGCAACTGCGCCAGGAGATTGCTGCCGAGTTAGATATCCCAACTGAGCATATCATGATTACCTGCTCCCATACGCATTCAGGTCCGCAGGGTTTCCTCCCTGATGAACCGGGGCATATCAGCATTGAAGATAAAGTTTTAGTCGAAATTACCAGGCGTAAGCTCTTTGGGGCAGCGAAGTGGGCTGTTTCAATCAAACAGCCTGCCACAGTGTCTTTCAGTGACTTAAACCTGACTGGAATTGGCAAAAACCGCAACAACCCTGAGGAAGGACCTCAGGATACACAGTTAAGTGTTCTCCGATTGGATGATGCTGAGGGTGACCCCATTGCTGTGTTGTTTAATTATGGTTGTCATCCAACTGTGATGGGTTATGACAATCTTCTGATCACGGCGGATTTCCCGGGTGCAGCACGACGGGCATTAAAAGATCATTTTCCATCTTGCGTTTTCCTTTTTACCAATGGTGCGAGTGGCGATATCAGCACCAGGTTTACTCGCCGAGAACAGACATTTTCTGAGGTAAACCGCATGGGATTGCTTATCGCCAGCGGCGTCTTACAGGCGATGGTCAAATCGGAACCTATTAATGTTGATGCTTTAGTTGGTGTTTGTGTGCCAGTCCAATTTCCACTTCGAACGCTTCCGCCGATGGCTGAAATCACAACCACGATCGAAGCGCTCAAAAAGAAAAAATTACGATTAGAGGAAGAAGCTGCGCCTAAGGGTGTTATTCGGAAAGTTGTGACCCAACTGGAAGGGGCTCAGGGTCAATTGGAAATGGTGAACATCTTGAAGGACCTCTCACATTTCACAACAGAAATCCAGTTCCTAACCATCGGCTCATTATTCCTGGTTGGAATTCCGGGTGAGCCCTTTTCACAAACGGTTTTGGATATTAAAGCTGCCTGTGCCTCAAAAAAGGCCATAGCGATCAGCTATGCTAATGACAGCAAAGGATATTTTCCAGATCAGCGATCCATTGCAGAAAACACCTACGAAGCCTTGATCTCCCCTTACGATCAAAGGGTTTCGGAGCTCATCTATCAGGTCACGGTCAACCAGTGTCATAAGGAATAAACTATGGATGCAGATTTTTATATCGGGTTGTTGGGAGGATTGTTCATTATTTTGGGGTTGATTGTCAGGCTGGGGGTGTGGAAAGGCTGGTATTGGCGTTCCCGAGGTGGGGTTTATGCTTATATCCCGATGGGCTTGGTTTTCATCCTCTATTCCTACATCCCACAGATGAAAGAAATCGGTGGTTACACCTATTATGGGTATATCGCCGTTTTTCTACTTTCGATGGCGCTGACCTTGTATTTCTCCTTCAGACCCCCTGCCTGGATGAAACCCAATTGGGTCACATGGATTGAAAAACATCCGAAATCAGTCATCAAGGGGATGAAGGAAGCCGCGCTTGAGGATGATTCAGACTGGAAGGAACACGTCAAGGATCAGGCTTCGGTTGATCGATGGGCGAAGCAATTCCGTTCCAAATGAGATCTCCATTTTCATTGTATCAACTATTTGAATTGAGTTTTCTTGCCTGATTATGTCGTTCTGAGTGATTTTGACGGGACCGTTGCGGAAGATCTATCGACGCTGATTTACACGCAATTTGCGAGGGTGGGCCTGTATTATGCGGATCTTTGGACTCAGGGCTTGATCAGCACCGCCGAGGAAATCACGATGACCTTCGAGACGATCAATGCCAGCCAGACAGAAATCGCTCAGGCAATTCGACAAGCAGGTTTTGACTCTGATTTTTCAGAGTTTGTTCGGCTGTGCAAAGAGAGAGGATATGAAGTCGCCATTGTGAGCGATGGGCTCGAATGGTCGATCCAGACTTTGTTACACCATCATGGCGTCGACGATATTGATATTTATGCCAATCAAATTGACTTTGTCGAAGGCGGTTATGAATTTCAGTTTCCCTGGCGTGATGTGCGATGTCCGCATTCCGGCGTGTGTAAACCAGTGGTTATCGGCAAATTTCACGCAGAAGGTAAACGAGTGATTTATATTGGAGATGGTAAAAGCGATCACGAGGCGATCCATGAAGCGGATATTGTGTACGCCAAGGATCAATTATTAGATTATTGCCGGGAAGTCAATGTGCCGGCGATTGCTTACCAGGACTTTAATAATTTAATCGATGCCATTAAGTCGGATATATTTATTCCCCCTTCGGGTTAATTAACACGCTACTCTTCCTGAATTTTGGATTTCTTTTTGCTTGCTTCTAATTTTGCATTCATAATCAATTGCATTGGAATCCTGGCCAGAGTGCCTAAAAGAAAGGTTCCGAACCAGGTCACAAGGATAATGGTCAAAATCCAGTACCAGGCGAAATTCTGCTTATAAAGGTAATACCCCAACAGCACGTATGCAGGATAGGTCAACCAGACCAGGAGGCTCAGGGGACGATAATACTTTCGAATGAAGATGAATTGAAAAAGGCTTTCTAAAAATACAAGTGCCGCTATCCCGATGATTAGGCCTGTTTTTAGACCAAAAAGCACGGTTCCCAGAACAAATAGGATCACCGTCAGGTCATGCGGAATAGCCTGCCACCCCACCCTTTCTTGATGATAAAGACGGCCTTCCCTGACCTGTGAGAGGATATTATCCCGGGTGTCCTCATCCAAATCAGGAAAATCCATTTTCCATCCCTCTATGTCCCCCTGTGATGGGTGATCTAATATTTTTAGGTGCAGGTCATACAGCATCTCAGCGAATTTGCGCCCTTGTTCCTCAATAAAAGCCTGTTGATGTTTTGTTGGCATAGAAAGATCCCTGTTTTTGAGTGGAATAAATTTAATTATATGTCAGTCATCCTATGCGGTCAAATAATGAAACGAGGGTGTTGAATGACATTGTGAAG
>CAZWDG010000256.1:0-3401 GCA_964633075.1 uncultured Candidatus Brevefilum sp. | reverse complement strand
ATTGTCAAGCGCTATGGCGAAGGCTCCATCATGAGACTCGGACAGGCCAAACACCTGGCGGCGGATGCCATCTCCACCGGATCTCTGTCTTTAGATATTGCTTTAGGCGTTGGTGGCATCCCCAAAGCAAGGATCTCTGAAATATTCGGCCCTGAAGCTTCAGGTAAAACCACCATATGTCAGCATATTGTGGCAGAAGCACAGAAAAATGGCGGTACAGCTGCTTTCATTGACATGGAACACGCCTTAGACCCAGTGTATGCAGCCAAATGTGGTGTCAACGTTGATGAGTTGCTCATTTCTCAACCTGATATGGGTGAACAGGCACTTGAGATCACCGAAACCCTGGTGCGTTCCGGCGCAATCGACATCGTCGTGATTGATTCGGTCGCAGCCCTCGTCCCCCGCTCGGAAATTGAAGGGGACATGGGCGACCCCACTATGGGCACCCAGGCGCGCTTGATGTCCCAAGCCATGCGCAAGCTCTCCGGTGCCATCAACCAGACCCGCACTGCCGTGGTCTTCACCAACCAGCTGCGTCAAAAGATCGGTGTGATGTTCGGCAACCCTGAAACAACCACCGGTGGCCAAGCGTTAAAGTTTTACGCCTCCGTCAGGCTGGATGTCCGTCGTATCCAATCCATCAAGGTTGGCTCCGAGATTATCGGCAACCGTGTGCGAGTGCGTGTGGTTAAGAACAAGGTAGCCCCACCTTTCCGCACTGCTGAATTTGATATCATGTATAACGAGGGCATCTCCAAAATCGGTGATGTGCTGGATTTGGCAACTGAGATGGACATCATCGATAAACATGGCTCCTGGTATTCCTACGGCGACCTGCGCCTTGGCCAGGGGCGTGAAAATGCAAAAGAGTTCTTAAAGCAAAATGAGGAACTGGAACTTGAAATTGAAAAAGCGGTTCGTGAACAGGCGCTCGTCAGTGGAACCGCAACCCCATGGTCGGATTTAGACGAGGAATATGACAACGACATCGATGAAGATGCCGTGGACGAGGAATAAATTCACCGGATCCGTTCAAGATTGATCACGCATAAAGGGACGGTCACCCAGACTGTGTGCCGTCCCTTTTGATTCCTCTAATTCCACGAAAGCTGAAAAGCAATCTTAGATGGTTGTGGGATTGCCCTTCCTAGGTCCCCTCTTTCCAAGAATTCAAATACTTGATCTGTTCTTCTGTCAGTGTGTCAATCACCACACCCATTGACTCCAGCTTCAATCGGGCGATCTCCCGATCAATTTCATCAGGTACGGAATAGACTTTGTTTTCCAACCTATCAGCGTTTTTCACCATATACTCAGCGCCTAATGACTGGTTTGCAAAGGACATATCCATCACACTCGCCGGATGCCCTTCAGCTGCCGCCAGGTTGATCAACCGCCCTTCGCCTAAAATGTGGATCACACGCCCATCCGAAAGCTCATAAGCCTCCACAAAGGGGCGCACCAACCGCTTTCCAACGGCCATTTCATCAAGTGCAGGGATGTTGATCTCCACGTTGAAATGACCGGAGTTAGCCACAATCGCGCCATCTTTCATCGCTTCAAAATGGTGCTTGTCCACAACATTAATGTCACCAGTCAGTGTCACGAACAAATCTCCAATCGGGGCTGCTTCCATCATCGGCATCACCCGGAATCCATCCATGACCGCCTCAAGCGCTTTCAGTGGATCCACCTCTGTCACGATTACATTAGCCCCCATTCCTCGTGCTCGCATCGCCAGGCCACGGGCACACCAGCCATAACCGGCCACCACAAAGTTTTTTCCAGCCAGCAGGATATTGGTAGCGCGGATGATCCCGTCAATTGTCGATTGACCAGTGCCATAGCGGTTGTCGAAGAAGTGCTTGGTCATCGCATCGTTGACAGCCATCACCGGGAATTTTAGTTCTCCATCAGCTGCCATGGCTCGCAGACGAATCACACCGGTGGTGGTTTCTTCAGTCCCGCCGATCACATCACCCAGCTGATCACGGCGATCCTTATGCAGTGTGCTCACCAGGTCTGCACCATCATCCATCGTCAGGTGCGGTCGGTGATCCAATGCGGCGTTAATATGCTTATAATAGGTCACATTATCCTCACCCTTGATTGCAAACACCGGGATCTCGAAATGTGAGACCAGACAAGCCGCCACATCATCCTGAGTTGAAAGCGGGTTGGACGCCGTCAGGACGACATCAGCACCGCCTGCTTGTAAAGTGCGCATCAAGTTGGCCGTCTCAGTGGTCACATGCAAACACGCTGACATACGAATTCCCTCAAATGGGCGCTCGTATTTGAAACGTTCAAGGATCGAGCGCAGCACGGGCATCTCGCGTTCTGCCCATTCGATCCGCCGTCGTCCACCCTCAGCCAGTTTTAAATCCTTCACATCAAACTTATCCATTCAATCCTCCAAAAATTTTTATTTTTGTTGCAAACAATAACGTTGATGAATGTTGATTCTACAAAAGTGCATCCAGTGCACCATGATCGTCAAATTCAGTTCGAAAACGGGTCACAAAATTCTTGGCCAGGTAACATTGCGTTTGAGGGCCTATCTCTTCAAGACAATAAGTTGCCTCCAAAGCACCCATTTGCGCACACAGCACAAGGTCGAAATGATTGAGATATCCCTTCAAGAATCCTGCTCGGAAGGCATCACCCACCCCTGTGGGATCCACAACTTTTATGGGAGGAAAGGCGGGGACTTCAGCTTTGAGAACACCATGATCATAGACACGTGATCCATCTTTTCCCAATGTGATAACTGCAATGGCCGTTGAGCCAAGGATGACTTCTGCACTTAATTTACTGTGTTTTTGCAGGAGTTCAAACTCATATTCATTCGCAAACAGGCCATGCGCCTTACTGACACCTTTGATCAGACCTTCCTGGTCCAACCGAACAATCTGTTGACTTGGGTCAAAAATATATGGCACATCCAGTTCCTGGCATTCAATGGCATAGCGGATCATTGCGTCAGGGGCATTGGGCGAAATCATCACCAGGTCATCTCTGGTCAGGCTCAGGTCCTTCATCGAGATCAAACCAGCATCCGCCATCGCGCCTGCATAAAAACTGGCAATCTGGGCATTGGAAAGGTCGGTATTCACAAAGAAGGATGCGGTGAACTTATTTTCAATGACCTTTACTCCGGAAGTATCTACACCAGCATTTTCTAGAAGCTTTCGATATTCTTCAAAATCAACGCCTGCGGTGGCGACCAAACGCGGGGTTTCACATAATAACCCCAGGTTATAAGCAATGTTTGCCGCAACGCCACCTGGTTGGCGCACCATTGTATCCACTAGAAAACTCAGGCTGATGGAATCAAGGTGCTTAGGAAGGATGTGATCTTTAAAATACCCGGGGAAACGCATTAAGTAATCAAATGC
>CAZWDG010000255.1:0-3412 GCA_964633075.1 uncultured Candidatus Brevefilum sp. | reverse complement strand
AGAGACAGGGTTTCGCTAGCGCACGAACGGGGACTGACCTTGATGGTAGGTCATACCTATGTCTATCATCCGGCTGTCAGGGCATTACGTGAGATCATCCACGCAGAGGAATTGGGCAAACTCTATTACATAACTGCCTCAAGGGTAAACCTGGGGTTATTGCAGCCTGATATTAATGTCATGTGGGATCTGGCACCGCATGATTTATCCATCCTGTGTTATGTTTTGGATGAAAACCCCTTTAAAGTGATGGCACAGGGTGAAAATTATATTAACAAAACCTCCAGGAAAGCCGAGGTCGTCTTCATGAACCTGCGTTTTCCCAGCGGCGTGTTTGTTAATCTTCAGTTGGGTTGGCTGGACCCGGTTAAACAAAGAAAAATGACCTTCGTAGGCTCCAAAAAGAATCTTATTTATGATGATCTTGCCGAGAACAAAATTGTGATTAGTGACAAGGGGGTTGAAGTGCCGCCCTACTCCATAACGCTGAACGAGTTCAAGGCCTCCTACCGGCATGGCGGTGAAACGGTTTATCCCATCAAGTGGGTGGAACCGCTCCGCTCAGAGTGCGAGGATTTCATCGAATGCATTCAAAACCATCACGAGCCGTGCAGCAATGGCGAGGGGGGCCTGATGATCGTCAGGATTTTAGAGGCCGCACAGCGTTCACTGGATAATGGCGGGGTGGAATTGAAGGTTGAATATTGAAAAGATGGGGACCTATTTTCCTCCTTAGGACAATTGTAAAGCCCCTTCCCATTTTATACGAAATCTAACATAGTTATCACACTAAGTTAAAAACCGTGCTGATCTGAGCATGGTTTTTTGGTTAAAAACAAAATGATGGGACCAGGAATCTGATTGGTTTACCGCTTAAATAGGCTCACTCAAGAAACAGCGCGTCGAGGAATTCGACCCGGATCAGGGCTTCCTCCGGCAGGGGCTGAAAGGAGCCTGCCAGGCGGTACCAGTACCAGGCCACGGGGTAGGCATCCCGGTTGAAAGCAGCGTCCGCTTCGGCGATAAAGTAGTCATAGGAATAGCCCTGGGCTTCGAAGATCATCCGGCTCTGCGCCTCATAGGCTGCCCGATCAACATCCCGTAACTCGGGGGTGATGAGCGCGGCGGTGAAGTGAGCAAAACCCGTTTCCAGCTCACCCAGGGGGTTACCCTGGCGCAGCTGGCTGAAGATATCGAAGGCGGATAGCGCCCCGAAAAAATCACCCTTCAAGCAGTAGGCTTTGCCCAACAGCAAGTAGGTCTGGGAGGCTTTGGGCCGGGCTTGACGCGCCTCTTCCAGCAAGTTGATCACCTCATCCAGCTCGCCATCCCCTGGCAGTTCCGTTAGAGCAGGGATTTGACAGGTGAAGAAATCCGCATATTGGCTGGCGTGCTCTTGGATGAAAGTCTCGATCTCCTTCCCGGCGCGCGCCTGCAGGTTAAACACGCTTAACGGCTTCCAGGCGATGATCACAATAATCATCAAGATATAAGCAGTTAGTCCGTAACGGATAATAGGCTTGGGAATCGATTTTAAAAATGCTTTCATTAAAATACGCTCTAATTCCATTCAGAAAGAAGCTGAAATTCCTTTAATCTTGGGATCATTATAACAGAAGTCATCGTTTATACCTTTAAAAGCCCTTGATCTTAAAGAAATGTCGGGCAAGTGACTCTCCATTCAAGTTACCAAGCTCCTTTGAGCTCCAACATCCATCCCAATAAATTCTAATGGGAGACATAAATCAGAGATAAAAGAAAATAGGAAATTTTTAATAAGGATTACCAGCAATTTATTCTCAGCCAGCTCATAACAGCTGGCTGAGTTTCCAATTGATCCTATATTTATTTACCTCGAGTGACCGGGAATTTATCCATTTAACAATTTGATTCTTAGTTAATATCTATTTGTTGAGACCCTTCCCCCTGCCAGGGTGACCCTCTGGTTTATTATTTCCTTTATCGTTTACGATGTTTTCAGGGAATTCCTCCAAAATATCTGGCCAAATACGCGCTTTTCCATGTTTTTCCTTACCAATCAAACCCAGATTGCGCCAGATAACACCCCAGCCTGTTTTTTCTATGTCATCCTCTCCCTCACGCGCTTCAAGCAGATCCATCCAGGTCTCCTCAATATCTCCCCCTTGAGCGGTTTTTAGCGCATGGCGCAGTTCACCGATGCCAAACCCTTCTTCACAGAAATAAGGTAACAGCATTTCATAATCCAGGCTGTACTCTTCTGCCAAATGAGCCAACACAGGATGCACCCTTTCCCCGGAGCACACAAGGCTGTTCTCACTGGCATTCTCTTCCAAGGATCCAAACCTTCCCATACCGATTAAGCCTAATTCCTGCCAGATCTCACCCCAACCCATCTCATCGGTATAGGCCCAGTCAAGGAGACCTTGATAATCTATTTCAACGTTTTCCAGTTCTGCCGTCACGAGGGCATGCTTTATCTCACCAACGCCAAATCCTTTTTCACAGAAATAAGAGAGCAACTCCTCATAATCGATGCCATATTGCCCGGCCAAATCCGCAAGCACAGGATGAATGACTTCACCGGTACAAACGCCCTCATCATCAATCTCATCGTCAAATCTGATGCTCGCATTCCCTGGACGGATTAATTTTTGTTGGGCGTTCACGACGCCAGCGAACACTAGGGAAAACAGCAAAACACCAGCCAGGATCCAAGCGCTTTTTTTGTTCATAGGAACCTACCTTTCCTCGTCTGTTTCCTATCCGTTCAATCTAACTTCATTGAGAGGACTTAGCCCTATTTTATAAGAAAATCTGAGCAATATCAAGACACTATCAAATAACCCGTCTCATTTTCATTGGATAGTTACTTCATGATAAAATAGTTAACAGCCTTCAATGAACCTTTGTGGCAAACAATGTCAGAAGTGGTTTTTTATCAATGACTTCACACAATCCGTCTCTTTAACCTATCGGCAGGGAGATATCCATGAAGTTTTGGCAACATTTTTTAGCCTTCATTAATAAATATCAGATCTGGGTTCTGTTATCACTGGGATTGATGATTGGACTGGTCTTTGTCTTCATGGTTCCACCCTGGATGCACTACGATGAGCCCGGACATTTTGAGTATGCCTGGTTGATCGCTAATCAGCCTGGCTTACCGGTGCGCGGGGACTATGACCAGGGGATGCGGCGGGAGGTATCCAGCTCGATTATCGAGCATAACCTTGAAGCCTACACGGGAATGGTTACCAACCCGATGCCCATTGACCAGCCGATTGAGATCTTCCTGCCCCAGGTGGAGGACCACCCCCCGACCTATTACCTCCTGGCGGCCATCCCCTTGCGACTTTTCCGACACAGCGCTATCGATTTCCAGCTCTATCTGGTGCGCCTGGTTTCGCTCTCTCTATTTCTGGTACTGATC
>CAZWDG010000254.1:2973-3425 GCA_964633075.1 uncultured Candidatus Brevefilum sp. | reverse complement strand
TGGCAGACCTGATTATTAAAGAGGATATTGACCAGGTTGTTTTTGCTTATAGCGACGTCCCCCACACATATGTGATGCATAAAGCCGCGTTGGTGAACGCTTTAGGTGCGGATTTTCGTTTGATGGGGACACGAAATACCCAAATCAAGTCGACCAAGCCGGTGATTGGGGTGTGTGCCGTCCGGACAGGTTCCGGCAAGAGCCAGACAACCCGCCGCGTTTCTTTAATCTTACGCGACATGGGTTATAAGGTTGCAGCCATTCGGCACCCCATGCCCTATGGGGACCTGGTGAAGCAAAAGGTACAGCGATTTGCCGAATATAGCGACCTGGATAAGCATGAATGCACCATTGAGGAACGAGAAGAGTATGAACCTCATCTGGACAATGGGGTGATTGTTTATGCGGGTGTGGACTATGAAGCGATTTTGCGCGAGGCAGAAAAAGAGGTG
>CAZWDG010000254.1:0-2963 GCA_964633075.1 uncultured Candidatus Brevefilum sp. | reverse complement strand
TAATGACTTTCCTTTTTATGTGACTGACCTGTTGGTGGTTGTTGCTGATCCCCATCGAGCCGGCCATGAGCTGCATTACTACCCCGGTGAAACCAATGTTCGTCTGGCTGATGTGTTTGTGATTAACAAGGTGGATACGGCCAATCCGGAAGATGTGATCAGGGTGCGTGAAAATTTGTTTGCATTGAACCCTGGCGCCATGGTGATCGAAGGGGCTTCACCCTTGTTTGTGGATGATTCTGATGCGATTCGTGGGAAACGCGTCCTAGTTGTTGAAGACGGGCCAACATTAACCCATGGTGAAATGGCATATGGGGCTGGTTTTGTGGCTGCTCGACGTTTTGGTGCTGGAGAGATCATCGACCCTCGCCCTTATGCCGTGGGATCAATCAAAGCTACCTATGAAAAATATCCCAACACCGGAAAAATTTTACCCGCTATGGGATACGGTGATGCGATGATGCATGATCTGGAGGAGACGATCAACCAAGCTGACGTTGACCTGGTGATCAGCGGTACACCTATTGACCTGACGCGGATCATTAAAATTAACAAGCCCATTCAACGGGTGCGTTATGAACTTCAGGAGATCGGAGAGCCAACATTGAAATCGATCCTGATGAAAAAATTTCAAAAATAGTTACTACTCAGGTAATCCTGCTGTTGAATAAGGAGGGGGTATGGTTTGGCGACGGAGCCGCCAAACCACCTCCCCCATTTCTCATGCAGGCTGAGTAGTTACCAAAAATAAATATTAAGCATGCATCCTAGCGGGGTCGCCAAACAGCAACCCCGATTTGTTTTTAATACGGTAAGATTAACCAACGGATGAAAAAAGAAAAATTATTGTAAGTGGAACAACCGATCATGTATTTTGATGAAGCTGAAATTTATGTTCAATCTGGACGCGGTGGCGATGGCATGGTGCATTTCCATCGGGAGAAGTATAAACCGCGCGGCGGTCCTGATGGCGGTGATGGCGGTCGGGGTGGCGATGTGATTCTCGAGGTTAAACCCACCTTGAACACCTTGTTCGACTTTCGTCATCGGTCACGTTATGTTGCAGATAGTGGTAAAAAAGGCGGTCCCAATAATATGAGCGGCAAATCAGCTGATGATTTGATTGTGCCGGTGCCACCGGGTACGCTTGTTTTTGATGCGGATAGCGGCGATCTTTTGGGGGATTTGGTGGAGGATTTTCAGCAACTTGTGGTCGCTAAAGGTGGGCGAGGGGGGCGGGGAAATCAACATTTTGCCACCAGTCGCAACCAGGCACCCCGTATGGCTGAACGGGGGGAGCCGGAAGAATCGAGGAGATTACGGCTTGAGTTGAAATTGATTGCCGATATTGGGATTGTGGGTGTGCCCAATGCTGGGAAATCCAGTTTGCTGGCAGTAGTCTCAAATGCAAAACCGAAGATTGCCAATTATCCCTTTACGACACTTGTGCCAAACCTGGGCGTTGCTGAGCTGGATATCAACACGATCCTGGTACTGGCAGATATTCCCGGGTTGATTGAAGGCGCACATCAAGGGGTTGGTCTTGGCTTTGAATTTTTACGACATATACAGCGAACACGAGTGCTGATCCATGTACTTGATGGTTTGGCAGAGGATCCACTCTCCGATTTCTCTCAGATCAATGCGGAAATGGCGTTATTTAATGAGAAATTAAACGAGAAACCGCAAATTGTGGTGCTTAACAAAATGGATTTACCCATGGTAAGGGAACGATGGCCTGAGATTAACAAACAATTATCCGCTTTAGGCTATCAAGCCATTCCGATTTCAACAGTGACACGCGAGAATATTGACAAATTAATGTGGCAGGCAGTGGAGAGGCTGAAAGATGCACCTGAACCTGAACCAGAAGAAGCCATGCCTGTCTATCGTGCAGAAGAGGATCCCAGAGCCTTCAGCATTCAGCAAACCGAGTTCGCCTGGAAGGTGAGCGGGGCAGCGATCGAGCGCGCTGCTGCAATGACTTATTGGGAGCATCGAGAATCAGTCAGGCGCTTTCAGCGTTTGATGGAGAACATTGGGCTGGATGATGCCCTGCGTGATGCTGGGGTTCAGGAGGGGGACACCGTTTTCATCGGTGAATATACTTTAGAATGGCAGGATTGATCCATGGAAAAGAGAAGAATTGGGATATTTGGCGGCACCTTTGACCCGCCGCATGTTGGACATTTGATTTTGGCTGCTGAAGCCAGGGACCAACTTCACTTGGATTGCACGATCTGGGTGTTGACTCCTGATCCACCCCATAAACGTGGGAAATTTATTTCATCGCTCACACATCGCTTGACAATGGTGGAACTTGCCATCGGAGAAGATGAGGCGTTCACGCTCTCTCATGTGGATATCGATCGTGCGGGGCCGCATTTTGCGGTCGACACCGTAAAAATCTTGCGAGAGCAATACCCTGACCAGGCTTTGATCTACCTCATGGGGGGAGACTCTCTTCAAGATTTGCCGCACTGGTACCAGGTCCACGAATTCCTGTCCTACCTGGATGGGATCGGTGTGATGCGCAGGCCGGGTGACGATATCGATCTTTCTGAATTAATTGAACAGTTACCCGAGTTACCAGCGAAATTAAATTTTGTTACTGCGCCTTTATTGGAAATTTCTGCGAACCAGGTTCGACGCCGGGCGAGGGAACACCGTGCGTACCGATATTATGTTCTTCCTAGGATCTTTGAATATATCCGGGATAACCAGATTTATCAAAACCAAGATGAGCTGCCTTTGGACGATTTGTCTTAATGGCTGTGTGAAGGAAAAAGGTTAAAAAATCTCGCTGACTGGGTGAGGGGGGCACCCAGCCAGCGAGTAACTATATTAAACCATTAAATTTGAGAATTGTCAATAGATTTTGAATAAATCAATATTATTAAAACTGTCAATCGATTTACTCCTCATGAATTAAATTAATATTACCAACAGCCATATTCAGGGTG
>CAZWDG010000253.1:0-3428 GCA_964633075.1 uncultured Candidatus Brevefilum sp. | reverse complement strand
GAGCCGGGTTGAATATATTCTGCTTTATCAGCCACTGTATTTGTGGGCACATAATTGTTCGGGAAGGCTGCGCCAAAGAAATATTCGGTATGGGCATTGGCGTTGTTGGTGAACCAGGAGTAGTAAACTCGATCTTCCTCAGCTGTTCGTCCGACATCATCAGGTTCTTGAGCGCCAGGCCATTTAGAGGGATAATAATATACGCCTTCATCATTCCCTACGCCAGGAGGAAGGATAATCGTCACCCGATATTCCGTTGCCGTGCTCTTATCAAATTCAGGGCCAAACCAGTTGGGACTGAATTGGAAGCTAACATAATTCTCACGATCCTCGCCGTCATAAGGATATAAAACATCCTTAATCCCTGGGATCCAAATGGTCACTTCACCGGATTGACCTGGCTGGATGGCATTCGCGCCTAAATCCAATGCAAAGCCATTGGAGGCATAAGGCGATGAATCGATTTTAGTGATGGGTTTGCCATCAATTGCTGCCTCAATAACGCTCCTGCTGTATGAAGAGGATGGCATGCCAATGTCAATTATGTCAATCGGGGCGCCGTTAGGTGTGTTGTCAAAAACGATGAGGTAATACAAACTCAAGCTTCCATCTTCCTCGATATAAGCCTCTACTTCCGAAACAGGCACCGTGAAACGAAGGCTCTGCGCCGATGTTTTATTTGGTAAAGCAAACAGGCTGAAAAAAATCAGGAAAAGTAGAAATAGTCTAAGTTTTTTCATGTCTCACCATTTTGGTTCTTCTGTCAATTGATAAGTTGTTCCACAATGCGGGCATTCGACAACAGGTGCTCCCGCAATCATTTTGACATTTTCGGATGTGATTGGTCCGCCACAGGATTGACACTTGATGGTCTCCATTCCTACTTCTCCAGGCAGATCGATGTTAAGATTGACAACCTGATCACCTGCTTTTTGGGGCGGGCTGAGCTTTGTGCCTAGAAATATCAAGGTAAAACCAATTACAAAGCCGATAAGGCCAACAATGATCCAGCTTGGGGATCCCTCAGGGCTGAATGCACCCAGGATGAATAGGAAGGCGAAGATGATGAATACCGCCGCTGTAACAAATGCAATGATCTTTCCAGCTTTCATTGATCCTCCAATATGCTAGTGGATTAATTTATTTTATTTTATCTCAAGTTATGATAAGTGACCAAAGATTATCTAAGGGAAAGCTATATGTTTTGATGAGAATTGATCACAATGCCGATGGAGATTATTACTTGGTTTAATGCTCTAATTGATTTCTTGTTACTACTCAGGCAATCCTGCTGTTGAAGAGTGGGGGGTATGGTTTGGCGGCGGAGCCGCCAAACCATACCCCCCAATTCCAAAGCATGCTGAGTAGTTACGATTTCTTTATTATACAGGTTTCTCTGTTATTCATAAAAGCTAGCTCATTTAGAATTTGTTCTTATCTCTGGGCTTATGGAATACAAGGATGATCAGTAAAGAGCCTGAATGTGTGCGGTGTTTATATCTGATGGATAACATCAGGTTGAAATTTTGGAATAATAATTTAGAGAGTGGTTTGATCTGTTGTAATTGGTGGATTTTTAATCAGATGAACCAATAGATCAAGATTCTCAATGGAATCTATCTTGGATCGAAAAAACACGTCGCCATCCGGTTTTGTTGTTAGGATTAATACACCGTTTTCAATCAATGGGTTATCTAGGTTTGTCCATGCCTGGAAACGATCACGAAATTCTAAACCAGTACGATTTCCTCTTATGCCTTTGCCAAATTCAAGATATTGTTGGCGTGCTAATAAATCATGTCCGTCATCATAGAGAATTGGAAGAACAATTTCCCGAATTTGATGGGTGCATGCCTCCATATTTTCATAACGATGTCGAAGGAGTATTTTCTTTTGATCTCGGCTCCTCATCCTGACCTTGAGTCGTGTGGCAAGGGTACTGCTACCAAAGTTGATATGGGTAATCTGAGAATCCAGTTGGATAATATTCTTCCAATGCCAGATGTGTGCCTTTTTACCTTTTTGCACAACCATGCCGTTCTCAAAAATAATGATGCCATCATGTCCGTGTCTCAATGCCCAGATAAGGCAGAAAATCCCAAATGGTAATAGTAACGGACCTGCCAAGATGAGCAAAAAAGATGGATTGAGAAGGATCGCCCGACCATGAATTTCAATTGCTGTCAGGAGGGTGATTAATTGGCTTGCCGATAAATAAACAGCCGTGAAGATAAACAGCAAGCCGATCAGGATCAGTAAACAACGTTTATAAACGCGGCGACGCAGCGGGTAAGTTTCCAAAAGTTGCCCAAGCGTGTTCAAGGAAGTTACTCTTGCCAGGAATTCTGGCGGGGTGGTTGCGATCATATTCTCCATCAGAATCTCAGGCTCTTGGTGGAAGATTTCGGCTAAGGACTTCAAGGATCGAATAGGCTTTTGCAGCACCTTCGACAACGCATGTGGTGGGATTATCAACAAGATATGCTGGAATTCCCAGGGCACTAGTCAGATACCGATCAATCCCAAGCAACAATGATGTACCGCCACATAAAGCGACACCATGATCGATAATATCTGAAATTAGCTCGGGGGGTGTTTTTTCAAGGACTCGACGGATTGTATCAGAAATCTCTTTTAAAGGTTCTTGAATGGCATCTACGATTTCATCGGTCGTTAGGGTAGCCGGCCTTGGTAATCCAGAAACCTGATCCTGTCCCTGGATATCCATAGATTGCTGGTCATCTTGAGGTAATGCCGCACCAATTTGAATTTTTAATTGCTCGGCGGTTAGTTGCCCAATAATTAACCCATATTTTTTGCGCACATAATCGACGATCGCATCATCAATTTTGAGACCTGCCACATGAGTCGTTTGACCAGAAACAACACCGTTCATTGCCAGGACGGCAGCCTGTGTTGTCCCACCCCCAAGGCAGATAATCATATTACCGGTTGGGGTACCGATCGGTAGATCGATACCGATAGCAGCTGCCAGCGGTTGTTGGATCAGATTGACATCCCGGCTTCCCGCACCAAGACCAGCCTCATAAACGGCTCGCCTTTCAACACTGGTGACGCCGAAGGGGATTGTGATCATCAACCTGGGGCGGAATAACAACATTCTTCCTGTCACTTGCCGAACCCATTCACGCAATAGGTTTTCAGTGATTTCAAATTCAGCGATAACTCCATGTCGCATCGGGCGATTAACTTCAATATTGTCCGGGACCCTGCCCAGCATATCCAGAGCGGCTTTACCGATCTCAACCAGTTTAAGTTCTTCAACAAGAATGGCAGCGACGGTGGGTTCCTGAAGGAGAATATTATTTCCTTCAGCAATTCTTGTATTTAATGTTCCTAGGTCAATACCCAGTTCACGTGAAAGTCCTGCCATATTGTCTTCCTTAGCTCTTTGAAGTCCTTTGAGT
>CAZWDG010000252.1:0-3451 GCA_964633075.1 uncultured Candidatus Brevefilum sp. | reverse complement strand
TCCTCAGGGATTTTGGGCGATCGAACGTCAATTGGAGAAAATTGTCAGGACTCTCAATCTTGATCCATTAACATTCAGATTAAAAAATGCATTACGTCCGGGTGAATTACATCCCTTCAGCACCGCCTGGAGCGAAGGTCGAGAACCTCAACCTGAGACAGTCGTTACCGTTGGTTTGGAAGAATGTGTCCAGCAAGGACGCATGGCGATTGGTTGGGATGAGAAATATGGAAATCGGCAATGGCAAAATTCTCCTGGTCAAAAACACCTGAAAAAAGGTATTGGTGTTGCTCTTCTAATGCAAGGGACAGCAATCCCTCATTTGGATATGGGCGGTGCCAGCATCAAGATGAATGATGATGGCTCCTTCAACCTGCTCGTCGGGGCAACAGATCTTGGGACTGGTTCTGATACCGTATTGGGACAAATGGCTGCTGAAACTCTGGGTGTGCCATTGGAGGATATCATCGTCTACTCATCCGATACGGACTTTACACCCTTTGATAAAGGCGCGTATGCTTCCAGTACGACCTATATTTCAGGTGCAGCAACAACTAAAGCAGCCGAGATAGTCGCAGAAAGGATTCGCGTCAGGGCAGCAAGTATGTTTGCTGGAGATGGGGTTAGCGTTCAACCTGCTGATATTGTGCTTGGTGATCGAAAAGCAATGGCACCCACAGGGGAAACGATTCTGTTTGAGGATATCGCCCTGAATGCACTTCACATGGCCGATCAAGAACAAATTATGGGTGTGGCATCTCATGTTTCACCTGTTTCCCCACCTCCTTTCGCTGCTCAATTTGCGGAGGTGACCGTCGATACTGATTCCGGGATGGTAAAAGTCGATAAGCTTGTGATGGCAGTGGATTCAGGCGTCATAATCAATCCTATCACGGCCTCAGGACAAGTGGAGGGTGGCATGACTCAAGCTTTGGGTTATGCGGTTTGCGAAGAAATGGTTGTTGATGCAAAGGGTCAGTTACGGGAAAAGGATTTTGTGGATTATCATATTTTCCGATCCGATGAGATGCCTGAGTTAAACACTATCTTTGTGGAGACGAATGAACCATCGCACCCATACGGGGTTAAATCGGTGGCAGAAATTCCAATAGACGGGGTTGCACCTGCAGTTGGAAACGCCATTTTAGACGCCTGCGGCGTTTCACTCACCCGTATTCCCGCATTGCCTGAGAATATCTGGCGGGCTTTAAACAAGCTCGACTTGAAGACGGAAGAAAAATAATTGAGTGAGGATTAATTCAATCAAAGTTGAGCAGCATATCTGGGAGATATTACTGGACGCAGGGTTCCACAATCTGACATGGGACGCAACAAATCCCCAATTGGTTTGTCGATGGTTGCGGAGACCCTAAATGAAATTGCTGTCAACATCATGGCGGAGGTCATTGCATAAAGCAACCACGACATGAAGCAAACTCGCAAAGAATAATCTGAACGGAGTTTATCGACCATGTGGCAAAAATATATTCTAGCGGAAACAATCTCAAAAGCCATTGAGGTGCTGGCTGAGCAGCGTGACAAAGCTCGTGTTTTGGCAGGTGGCACCGATTTAATCCTGGAGATGGAACGTGGCATCCGAAAAGGCATCACGACCATTGTGGATATCAGCAAAATTCCTGGATTGGATAATATCGTCGAAGATGAGAAGGGGGGTATTCACCTGGGTCCACTGGTCACGCACAATCATGTCGTGGCTTCCCAATTGATTCGTGATAAGGCTTTTGCGCTATTGCAGGCTTGTTGGGAAGTTGGTTCTCCCCAAATTCGGAATCGGGGGACAATTGCTGGCAACTTGGTGACGGCTTCCCCCGCAAATGACACCATCAGCCCCCTGATGGCATTGGATGCTAAGGTGGCACTCCTTTCGATGCGGGGTGAACGTATTGTTCCGCTTGTAGATTTCTACACTGGCGTCCGCAAGACGGTTATGGAACCAGATGAAGTGGTCGTGGATATTTTCTTTGATGCGCTTGGGAAAAATCAGCATTCATACTTCATCAAAACCGCTTTGCGAAAAGCACAGGCAATTTCTGTCATCAACATCAGCGTGGTTGCCGAGATGGTCAATGGTCATATTGAGAATCCACACATTACACTTGGTGCTGCAGCTCCGACCATCATCCATGCTGGGGAAGCGGAAGATTTTCTAAAGGGTAAAGTTTTAGAAGATGATGTGATTGAAAGAGCAGCATCTCTTGTTGCTTCAGCTGCCCGTCCCATTTCGGATTTACGCGGTTCGGCAACCTATCGTGATTATATGATCAGCGTGATCGCAAAACGTGCTTTGATCGCTTTGCGTGATGGTGTGGATAAAGACCGGATTCCCAGAGATCCAATCCTTCTGATGGGTGAGGGGATGCATGTCACCGGTTTGAAGGAGCCCTTTACGGGGGAGGAGATTCACACCTGGATTAATGGGCAGGAATACCGTTTTAAGACTGGTTTTGAGAAGACTTTGCTTAATTTGATTCGCGATGAAGGTGGATTGATTGGGACAAAGGAGGGTTGTGGGGAGGGTGAATGCGGCGCCTGTACGGTTTTCCTGGATGGTCGGGCTGTGATGAGCTGCCTGGTGCCTGCGCCACGCGCACATGGTTCGGAAATTGTGACAGTAGAGGGACTGGGTTCGAATGTGAGGTTACACCCTCTTCAGGAGTCCTTTATCAAGTATGGGGCTGTCCAGTGCGGTTACTGCACGCCTGGTTTCTTGATGTCAGCTGCGAAGTTGCTTGAGGAGCGGGAAACGCCCTCACAAGCTGAGATCCGTCAGGCGATCACTGGCAACCTGTGCCGCTGTACAGGGTATTACAAGATCATCGAGGCGATTGAAAACGCTGGTCAGTTATCACAGACTTCGTCTAAAGGTTAGGGAAAACCGGAGGCATCATGGCAACTATTGGAAAGTCTATCAACCGTATTGATGCACAGGGCAAGGCGACAGGAGAAACGCTTTTTCCTGGGGATTTTAATTTTCCAAATCAGTTATATATGAAGGTTCTTTTTGCAGGACGTCCCCATGCGATCATTCAGGCGATTGACCTTACAGAAGCAGAGGGGCTGCCAGGTGTGGTCGCCATTCTGACGGCCAAAGATGTCCCTGTCAACGAATATGGGCTGATTATGCCTGATCAACCGGTATTGTGCGGTCCGGGTTCGACGAAGCCATTTGCTGATCGTGTCCGTTTCGTTGGTGATCAAGTTGCCTTGGTGATCGCAGAGACGGAGCAAATTGCTGAAGATGCTCGAGATAAGATCAAAGTCTCCTATGAGGATCTGCCGGTGGTGAATTCGGTTGAGGAAGCTCTGGAACCGGATGCAATCCTGCTTCACCCAGATCGTAAATCCAATATCTTTTGTCATGATCAAATTATTCATGGTGATGTGGATCAGGCCTTCAAACATTGTGATGTGATTGTTGAAGGTGAATATC
>CAZWDG010000251.1:1044-3462 GCA_964633075.1 uncultured Candidatus Brevefilum sp. | reverse complement strand
ATGCTGAGCGGCTTTCAGAATGAAAACAAAACTGGCAGACAGGATGGATTGCTACCCGATGCGATGATCGAGGCCTTCGCTGAGAAACTTGAGCTTTCCGTTGATGAACTCAACGATCGCCTTGCTGGTGGTGAAACCATGGCCCAAATCGCCCTTTCCGAAGGGTTAACATTTGAGGAATTCAAGGACCTCATGGCCGAAATCCGCTCACTGGCCATTGATCAGGCTGTCGAAGACGGTACCCTCACCGAGGAACAGGCTGAATGGCTTAAATCCCACGGTATTGGAATGGGGATGCGAGGACGTGGGCGAGGACTGTATCCATCTGGCGATTGCCTCCGCTATCAGACAAACCCATAATTCAAGATTAAAATGAAAACAGGGATGCTGAATGCCGGCATTCAGCATCCCTGTTTTGTTTTAAGTTGCAGGTTACATACAGTGGCACAACGAATTGTTTAGCAATTGCATATGCTCTTTATAGCATTGGATAAAAAAGATCCCCGGGATTTAGATTCCATCGCTCACCCATTCTCAAGGTTAAAATCCCGGAAATCTAAGGATTTCGTGGATCAAATCCGGTCGCATAGCAACTTACAAAGAAAAATCGTTACTACTCAGGCAATCCTGCTGTTGAAGAGTGGGGGGTGTGGTTTGGCGGCGGAGCCGCCAAACCACACCCCCCAATTCCCATGCAGGCTGAGTAGTTACGAAAAATCAATTCAAATCCAACCCTTCAAACAGAATAAACACCCTATATTGTTTGTCGTTCAATAATCAAATCTGCCAGTTGATTGAGGGTATCAAAAGCATTCGCATTTAAATCGGTGTTATCGATGACCACTTTAAAGTTTTCTTCCACATATAGTGCAACATCCACCAGACTAAAGGAATCGATCAGCCCACTGGAGAGAATCGGTTCATCCGGGTCGATCACCCGGTTCGGTTGATTTAAGACCACTTCCTGCAAGTACTTTTCCATTTTTTCGATGATGGCGTCTTTCATTGACTTTTTTGAGTTCCTTTCCAGTGCTGTGAGCAAACAGTCCCAATTTTACCATCTAAGGGCAGACAATGCGCGCCAATATCGGCTTAAGCACCTGGTAATAGAGCCTGGAACCCTTTGGGGTTAAATGCACGGCTGAGTTAGTAAATTCCTCTTGTGGGACAAGATCCCACAGGTCAACATACATCCAGTTGGCATCTTGCGCTTGCTCCGCCAATAACTGACGGTATTGATCATATGCCCAGCGCGGATAGAAAAAATTGTAGCGAACATGGCTGTTTTTCCCCTCACTGACCAAAATGGGTTCGTTGACGATCAGGACCGGAACATCCCCAGCCATCATAACCCCCGCATCGAGAACATCCAGGGCGATTTGGTCGGATGGAAGTGTGGGGAGTGACCAACCATGAAATTGATCCTCATCGGCGTCAAAATCCCGCTGTGCGGGTTGATAATCAGAGGGATAGGTCTGATCGATGCCAGTTCCAGCCCACAACACGCCGTAGAATTGAAGCTGCAAAGCGTCGAAGACGGCGCGCCGCCGGCCAATTAATGTTCGTCCCCAAAATGTCGGCTTGACGAAATCGCTGATCTGGGGTGCCAGCGAGAGTTCATACCGCTCTATTATCGGAAGGACGCTCTCTGGATTATGCGCCACTAAAGGCGTTATGATTTGAACCGAATCCGGGAAGGACTCTAAGGTCACCGGCCATAAGATCAAGTCAGGAGAATAGGCGAGTGCTTTCTCTAAAATCATTATGTCTTTCGTGAGTGAAAGGGTGGGATAGGCCAGGTTGTAAGACCGAACACTGCGTCCGTCACATGATTTAAGTTGATCAAGGTTGATCAAACCCCCCAAAGTATCCTCTGGATGTAACAGGATGCCCCAGGTGGCGCTATCGCCGATCAGGATGATCCGATACTCATTCTGTGGTTTGGGATTGGCGCTGATCTCATGACTGGCAAACATCGCTTCCAGGTCATACAGGCTCAGGTTGTAAGCCGCTGCTGGATTCTCTCCAAAGGGCAGACGTACCCTGCCCGGGAAAATGAGATTGTAAAGCGATAACTTACCCAGTTTTCCTCCACCAGGTATCAGCCCAAGCGAAAAATTCAGGATCAAGAATAATACGATTCCCTTGATAAACACATTCCTGAGGAATTTACCCGTATGCTTCTGATTGGGCGCGTTTTGCTCTAGCATCATCAACCCACCCCAAATAACTTACTAAAAGTCTCCAAGGCCAAGCCTATAGAGGGTAGTGCAAACCAGACCCAACCCAAACTTACGAACAAAAAGGTCAGCAATACCCCGCTGACCTTGAATAAAACGATTAAAAGCGGTTTATCCGCTGTCAGAGAAGCGATTTTTGGGGTAGTGAGGGCGCTCCAGCGGTTTTGGATAAATAATC
>CAZWDG010000251.1:0-1034 GCA_964633075.1 uncultured Candidatus Brevefilum sp. | reverse complement strand
TCCCAGGCCATGCCAGGCACCCCAGATCAAGAAGTTTATCGTGATCCCATGCCATAATCCGATCAAGAGCATCGTGCTCATTTGGGTAATAAAAATGATACGTGCTGGGGGAAAATGACTTTTGGTGCGGAGGTGGCGGGTGAGCGGAAAGAAGAAATAAGCCCGAAACCACTGCGTCAGGGTCATATGCCAATTATTCCAAAACAAGGTCAGGTTGGATTTGCGGTAAGGGTGGTTGAAATTCTCGGGCAGAGTAAAACCCAGAAGCATCCCTGTCCCGATAGCAATATCCGTATATCCGGCAAAATCCAGATAGATTTGAAATGCATAAGCGAAGAGCATCACCCACAACCAACCAGTGGATTTCACCTGGGTCACATTGGTCGCTGAAATCGCGATGAACGCCAGGGAATCCGCCAGGATGAATTTGCGGAAAAGACCTGTCGCCAGGCGCTCGATGCTGACCTTTAAATGACTTACACTGAGCGGCTGAGGGGCATTTAAGTCTTTTTGAAACCGCTCCAATCGATCCAGGGGACCAGCCAAAAAGGCTGGAAAGAAGATGGTGTAAACCAGGTAGTCACCCAGTCTGATATTTTTTAAACGTCCATTAACCCGGTCGATCAGGGTGTGGATTAACCGAAAAGCAACGTAGGAAAAACCCAACCAACCAAGATCGGTTGATCTTGCCAGCCCCGGATCCTGCGAGGTCAATCGACGTAAACCAAGGCTTGACAATATCGAGAGGGAAGGTGTTTTGAGAACGATGAAGATTAACAATAATAATCCAATCCCAACGCTAATTGTCGTCCTGGTTGGTTTGGCGAAACGAACAAGACTAAAAGCAAATGCCCCGAAAACCAGGAGAATAATGATGACGAACATGAATTGGGGTGGACGGGTAGCGGTGATCAAGCCTACCAGGCTTAAAAATCGCGTCGATGCAATCAGTAAGAGTGTGCCCATTGCCAGACCCCCAGCGAGCCAATTGTTTCGATCACGCAAAGCACCTTTGTCAACCGTCAAAGCCCAGC
>CAZWDG010000250.1:0-3472 GCA_964633075.1 uncultured Candidatus Brevefilum sp. | reverse complement strand
GGATTAATGCGAATTTTACTAATCAATCAAAAATCTTTCTTGCATTCCAAGCAACACAAAGTGATCTTGCTTCTTAAATCCTGCGACTTCCATCTTGAATCACTTACCTTTATTGTCCCTATGATAATGGATGATCATTTATTTCCTTTTTATTGATTGGTTTATAATTGGATAGAGCGTTCAATCCACCAAGGTCGATGAACTTTCGAAACGAAAAGGTTCGAAAGTCATGTTTCTGGCTGAAAAAATTGATTTGAAATATGAAAAAAACCGCGAATTCTCAGATACGGAGATTAGTTACCCTCGCTGGTTTACTGTGTGTCTGGAGTATGGGGAGTATCTATTTATATTTACTTCAGGATCCTACGATCCATTTCGTGGGGTCCTGTTGAATATCGCCATCATCCTTGTCGCTTTATGGCAGCCATTTCCCTTCGCCGCCTGGTTGCTATTCATATTGAGTATCCTTGTCGCAACAGGCTCAGCTTATTACCTTTTGGGTGTCACCAACCAGTTTTTCATCTCTTCCGTCGTTGGTGCGGGCATTTTTCTGATCACAACTATTCTCAGCACAACATATAAACGGCAAGTCCATCAGCTGGCAAACGAACTCGGATATCAAAATCAAGTCATCGACTCTTTGACGGTTTATGATCGCAACACCAATTTAATGCAATGGCGTTTTGCTAAAAGATCTTTGACCACAGAAATGATGCGCAGCAAACGTTACCATGGAACACTCTCCCTGATCCTGTTTGAGGTTCAACAAAAATCTCATTTTTCGCTTGAAAAGACACAAAAAATAGAAAAAGAAATGGCCGACATTATCCATGATGTTGTTCGCGAGGACATTGATATCCCATTTAAAGGAGAAAGAATAGGACTGATTTTACCTGAAAGGGACCTGTCATTTTCGCAAGGGTTTGCGAGCCAGATCATTCCGATAATGCAACTTCATCTCAATGCACATATTTCAGCAGGGATTGCTAATTATCCACAAGATGGAAGAAGTCCTGAAGAAATTATCGGTCGCGCTGACGAAGCCTTGCAGGTAGCGTTAAATTCGCGGCTTTCGCTTGTCGCGTTTCAATCCTTATTGACCGAAGAAGAAAAACGCAGAATTAAACAGAGCCTGGAAGACACACAAGAAATCACAAAACCTGTTCGGATTGCGCCTAAGCGGACTCGCCTACAGGAGTATGAAAAAATACTCAGGAATATCCACTGTGATGAGGGTGAATGGATTGTCTGGTTAAAAGGGTTTCATCGGATAGAAGAGGTTAACAAACAAGAAGAAAACCTTTTGACATTGGAACAAATTGAGCGATTTGAATTCTTATATACTCAACCTCAATACCTGGTTTTAAGAATCAAGACAACCTTCAAAGACCTGATAGAACAAGACCATCCCTTCCCGGGATGGGTCATCCATAAAATCAACCTGAAATATCACTATCTCATGATAAGCCCAGTAGTAAACTAACCCGGTCTGCCTGTGCTTAACCACACAGGATGGAAACGCCAATCATCCCCAAGGTCCTGCGTAAATTCCGCTCACCCGTACCCGAATATTTTTCGATTGTTTCCCAGTTAATTTAATTCTTCCTCTAGGCTTCTGAATATCCGCATAAGGCTAATGCCCCTGGGCCGGTATTGATTCCCAGCACAGGTCCTGTGATGTTCAGGATTAATTCGAGGGGGGAATATTCCTCAATGATTCTGTCCGCGAGCGCTTGAGCCTCTTCCAGAGCGTTCCCGTGCAGCACGGCAATATGCAGTCGTGTTCCCTTTTCGAGTGCATCAAAGAATTTATGATAAAGCATATTTACCAGTGATTTATGGATGCGCACCAGACCAATTGGTTCCACCCTACCTGTTTGATGATTGATCGAGACCACAGGTTTTACTTGCAACAAACTCCCCACCCATTTAGCAGCATCGCCAATCCTGCCGCCTGTCTGTAAATATTCTAGTGTCTCCATCGCCACAATTTGGACGAGTCGCTCCCTGACCTGCGTCACACGGTTGATGATCTCGTCCAAAGTTTCCCCTTCATCCCTGGCTCGAGCAGCGGCGAGAACCTGCCACCCCAAGGACATGGTAGGGCCCCTTGAATCGATCACTGTTACAGGAATCGGGGATTTCTTTGCAGCGGCCAGTGCCATATCATAGGCACCACTCATCGCACTGGATACCGTCAGGATCAAGGCTTCTGTGGCACCTTGTTCGACTGCGAGGTTGATCCCATCTAAAAAGTCCGCCGCACTGGCTTGGGATGATGTCGGTTTAACTGGATCAGACTCCAACCGTTGATAGAACGCCAACGGTTGCAGGTTCTCACGATCACGAAATTCCTCATTCCCCCAAATGATGTAGTGTGACACCACGATGATCCCATAAGCATTGATCAACGCATCGGGGATATCGCAGGTACTGTCCGTAATAATCGCAAGCATGGATTTCTCCTTGGAAATAAGATCGTCCTAAAATTATACGTCCATTAAACAACTTTTCCAGAGATTGCATTGATCAATCTCCTCCCTTTATTAACTGCTACTGGTTTATTGAACAGGTACCAGGTTATCTTTATTGTTTCAGGAGGCGTAAATTAATAGAATTGTAGCGATGCTGAAGGCAACATCGCTACAATGATTTCCTCCTGATGATTTAATCCCAACCTTGATCAAGTCAATAACTTGTTATGTTACGGTCTGATTCGGTTGACTGGTTTTAACTATTCAACCCGCACCTGGGCAAAAGCCTGGGTCATGTTACCGTCTAAATCGCTCACCAGGAAGCCGACCAGATAATCCCCATCCGGGGCATAGACCTGCTCCCACTCAAATCCATAATCACCAAAGACGAAGGTTTCGCCATCCTCATAGACCACACCCGTGACCTTCCCAGACGAATCCAATTCCATCCATTTGTACCAAATCGTAAAGCTGTCACCCGAACTGACTTCTATTTCTGTAGGTGCACCAGCGGTCTCATTCCCTTTGAATCCGAATACCTGGAACAATTTGCCGTCCTTAAAATACAGCTCAGCTTTCCGTGTTTCACCCGTTTGGGCAAAGGTATAGGTGGCCTCTACGGCATAAACCGCGTCTTCGCCACCAGCACCGTAACTCACCGGGTTAAACAGCGCAACAGCTGACTGAATCCCATCCGTGATCTCAAATAAAGTCGCATCCCACTCATAATTCATTCGGAAGGAATCGCTCTCCGGCCAAACCGGGTAATATACCCCGTTCAAAGATTGCGTGTCAGGACTTTCAAGGTAATCCGTATCCGCGATCAGAATGCTGCTTGAAGTTTGGTCTAGTAGGCCGGTGAATAAATACACATAACCAACATTATCACCGTCAATATCAGCACTCATTCGGATGGACTCCCCGGGTGATACTGAGTTTGAGGAGGCGCTGATACCAGAAATTTTTATCCCTCCTCCCCCAGGTGCCCGGGTGATGGA
>CAZWDG010000249.1:2391-3474 GCA_964633075.1 uncultured Candidatus Brevefilum sp. | reverse complement strand
TTCTTTGGCCGATCGAAAGAGCTTGAGTTTTAAATAATTATGGCTTACAATTCGTTGAGTTTAATCCAAGCTTATTCACTGTTTGATACGATCTTAGTGAGCTTGCCATAATTATGGATCAAATTTATCAACTAAGCGATAGCATATATCTTGAACAATTCAATGATGGCGCACTGGTCCTGAGAATGCCCGATCGCAATATTTTTGAACTCAATCTGTCGGCACTCAAAGTAATCACATTGACGGATGGGATACGCAGTGTTCGGGAAGTCTCAGAAATCTTTTCAAAAAGCCTTAATATTTTTCGAGAACAAACATACTCTTATATTCATGCTTTGTACCAACATTTATTCAGTTAGGAGATTGACTTTTGATCGTGCTGGTGTCCTCACCAGCACGGCTCTAGAAAACGGCAGCTTTTTCATAAATGTGGTTGAATGGGATGATCCTTTGGCACAGGGTCAGGAGACCCTGTGCGATCGGAGAAAAAATTGTCACGCAGGCGTCTTCGACGCTGTGCATGACCTACATTGAGTGAAGAGCTAACAGCTATCAACTATCAACTATCAACTAATACATTCTGGCAAGGTAATTGCAATAAACAAAATGATGTTAACCATACTACATCGATGATGCGAATTATCTCGACCTGTGGTATCCTTAATGATCGCAAAAGTGATAGGATGCTGCCTTAGTAGAATGAATTTAATGTGAAAAAGGGTAGTTTCAAGGTCAATGATTTGTTTTATTGTTAGATTTAAGTATGGGGATCGTTTATGGATTTAAGAAAAATTCTCTTAATTGTTAAACGCTGGGTCTGGTTGCTTTTGTTGGGGGCGATCATCGTGGGTGGATTGGGCTATTATCTCAGCAGTCGAGAGACGCCCATGTATCGCACCAGCTCACGGTTTGTCGTCCTCAGGCCGGCAACGACGGGCTATTATGATTATTATGCCTATAAGGATTATCAAAATTTGATTTCCACCTATGCACAGTTGCTTTCAACGGACGCCTTATTAGACCAGGTATCTGAAGAAGTCGGTTTTCGAGTTTATCCGAACCAGGCCAGCGCTGAACAAATCG
>CAZWDG010000249.1:0-2291 GCA_964633075.1 uncultured Candidatus Brevefilum sp. | reverse complement strand
GAAACACAGATTGATGATCTTTCAACGCAAGTTACGGATTTAGAATTTAAAATTTCCAGCATTGATCTGCAAGGTGCGACTGAAGAACAAGCCTATCAACGTCTTCAATACCAGGCGGAATTAAATCAAATTCAACCCCTTTTGGATCTATATCAACAAATTTACACGGAATTGATTGTGATGGGGGAACCGATGGAGCGCGAAGATGCCACATTGACACAAACGGCTCTGCTTGAGCGAACGTATAATCTTTACGAGCAAATTTACTTCAGCAGCATCAGCAGCCTAGAAGCCCTCAATCTATCCAGGGTTCAATCCTCACCAAATGTGGTTCAGGTTGAACCTGCTTCTGTTCCCGCGAAACCTTTTACGCCACGTCCTTTCCAAACAGCTGGTTTATACGCTGCTGTTGGTCTGTTAGGGATGGCAGGCATTGCCTTTTTAGTCGAGTACCTGGACGATACGATCAAAACGCCAGAGGATGTCAAGAATGTGCTGGGTTTGCCAGTGATCGGATTGGTTGCAGATATGAATAATGGCAACCCACAGCGAAAGGGCGCGAATGGCGTCTTTGTCGCCGATCAACCCCGTTCGCCTATCACGGAAGCTTTTCGTTCACTGAGAACCAGCCTTGAGTTCTATAGCGTAGACTCTCCATTGCAATTTCTTGTTGTTACAAGTTCTGGTCCTGAAGAAGGGAAAACCACGATTGCCACGAATTTAGCAGTCATTCTTGCCAGAGGGGATAAAAATGTATTACTGTTAGATGCTGACCTCAGGCGTCCGAATGTTCATAATTTATTAGGAGTTTCCAATCGGGTCGGTTTGTCAGACTTGCTCCGTGGTAAGATGGCCATCCCAGAGGTGATTCAAGTCTCCCAGGAGATCAAGAATTTAAGTGTGATCACTTCTGGCAGCCTCCCACCGAATCCAGCTGAGTTGATTGCCAGCAAAAAGATGGGCACCATATTGGAGACAGTAAAAGAGCAATTTGAGATGATTGTGATTGATACACCCCCAGCGATCGTGACGGATTCGCAATTGCTCGCCAGCAAAGCGGATGGGGTGATTTACGTGCTGTGGCCCGGGAAAACCCGTTCCAGCGCGGCCCAAACGCCTTTTGAGGAGTTTATGCGGGTAGGCGCCAATATGATCGGTGTGGTGATGAACCGCATTCCACGCAACCGCGGTTATTATTACGGCGGATTTGATTATTATGCCCCCAGCGCGAATATCAGCGAAAAATATTATCGCTATGATGAACGTGATGCCGTCATTGGTGACTCTGAAGAGGTGACACCTGATTTGGAATTGAAAAAAAAAGACCAGGTTGAGGGGGGTCAAGAGTTACAATGATTTCCCAACGACTTATACCCTGGATTATTCAGTTTATAAGCGACGACGAATAGGTTAATGGTAGATCTACAATTTTAGGGATGATGAAATAATATGGAATTTGAAGAACTAACAACGCAGTCTGCACCGGATAGTTGTCCCTACCTTGGTCTGAAAAACGACCAGGCGACATTCTCCGCTTATCCATCGGGGTGGAATGCCTGCCATCGTGCGAGACCAGCAGCAACGCCTAGATTGGCCTTTCAACGGGCTTATTGTTTGCAGCAAAATCATGTCAATTGTTCTATTTACCAGAGCCCCGCTGATCAGAAGATGCCCAAGGATATTCAAACCAAATCGACAGGTCTGTCAAAAACGGCCAATATGGTCATAAAAGTAGGGGCGATAACATTGCTTCTCATTCTGGTCGCAGTTGCTGTACTTTTCAGGGGTAGGTTGTTTAGATATCCACCAAACCTCCTCTCTTCGGAACAAAATGAGACTTTTTCAATCACTCCCACTGACGATTTACTCGAACTCGCTGCGAGCGAGACAGCTGCGGCCTTATTATTAGAAATTGAGGATACCCCAACACCAACACCCCCCCCTCCAACGCCTTCAGTGGTGACGCCCACACCGACTGAGGAACCACGCCTGCTTGAATTGGAGACCCCCATCGGGAATGAGGTTCAATTTATCATCCACCGCGTGAAAGAAAATGAATCGTTCAATGCCTTCGCTGATAATTATGGCACGAGTGTTGAAGCGATTATCGCCGTCAACTATCGCTTGCTTACCCCGCTGTGGATTGATTCAATCATTGTCATTCCGTTGAACCTGACGGATATCGGCGATTTGCCGGCTTTTGAGGCATACGAGGTTTTGGAAATCATTCAAGTTGAGGATTTGGCGGATAAGCTTTCTGTCTCATTCCAGGATTTGATTAAATTTAATGA
>CAZWDG010000248.1:294-3492 GCA_964633075.1 uncultured Candidatus Brevefilum sp. | reverse complement strand
TGAATAATATAACCTGAACTGGGGATTCGAACAAGGGATGGTCTGTTATCTCGTCCACTCACCAAACTAGCAAACATGATCAGACTGGTTCTCTCGAGCGTGATGCACCTAGATATCATCGATAATACACATACCGATATATCCCTTCAAATCCCAAAGCACTATACATCGCCAGCGCAGGCGCATTTTCACCCTCCACCTGCAAATACCCAAAAGTCGCTCCTTGCGCTGCACCCCACTCCGACAAAGCCGCCATCATCACCTTGCCATATCCCTTTCGGCGGTAAATGGGATGAATATAAATGCTGAAATATCCCAACAAATGCCCCTCCACCACACCCATACCACATCCCACGGGCTCCCCATTCAGGAAGGATCCCAATAAAATCTTCTCTGGCACGATAATTCCTAAAATCTGCCCATAATCCACCAGCCGGACCAGGGGTGTTTGGCTGATCCATGATCGGACCTGCAGCCATTCCTCGATCGTCAATGAACGGATGGAAAGATCATGGTCCAGGGCAATATTTGCTGAGATCTCCCGCCCCAAAACAAAGGTCGGGTCATATTCCCGCAGACCAGCCTGGTCTAATGCCTGAATCAAATCCTCCGTCGCCAGGGGGTCCGGCAGGCGAAAGATCAGGGGTAAATCGTGCTGCCTATAAATATCCTTGCAAAATTTAATTTTTTCTGCCAGAGGCAGGCTGGATGGATAGCGCACATTCACCGAATTAACTCGCTTGGAGTTTCCGCCCGTCATGCGCAGCAGCCAGCCATCATACAGCATCTGGCGGGGTGCCGGCCAGGCGTTCAGGGCAGCCGTTTCAATCGACTCAAAATGATCCTGTTCCATGCGCACAACCTTTCTACGCTACCCATTCTATCATTCATCGGGCGACCGTGGGCTAAAAATAATTCGTTATGGTCACGCAGCGACCTACGTGACACAATAGTCCCTCTTTTTAGGGTGGGGTGCGCTCTTCACCCCACCATTTTTTAGCATTAATCTGGTGCGGTCACAAACGGAATGTACCCTAGAAAAGAACTGACCTGAGTCCAATAAGCATAAGGCTTGTCCACGTATATAATTCCAATGCATAAAAGATGGTGCGGTCAGAAACGGACCGCACCCTACGTAAGATTTATTTCATAGACGGTCGCGCAGAGATCTATGTGAGACATTTTTCCCTCTTTATAGGCTGGGGGACGATCATGCCCTGAGCCTGAAACTCCTGCAGCGTTAATCACTAGGGTGCGCACCTCACTTTTGCACACCAATTAACCCAACCTCAGGGTGTCTTGCATTCGCCGCTCTACCATGATTACTTTGTGTCTGGACAACGTGAATCACTTCGATATTAGCTTTCAAAATGGTGTGTTTATAGATGGGCTACAACGCTCAAAGGTGAAATCAATTCTTCGTTGCGGTAGGCCTCATCTCGACGAAAAAACAATTGTTTTTTATGGATAAAGATATTTTGTCAACATGATATCAAACCTGACTCCGGATAGTTTAGGCTTGAGCCGGAAAACTATTATTCTAGTCAAAAATCTCGGCTATAATCCTTTAAAATACCACCACCGTTTACCCTCCTGAAGTTAACAAATTTTGTATTGAAGAGTTAAGCGTATATCAGATGAAAATCATTGGGAAGAGAGAAAGGCTGCCATGAAAGGACTTCATCGAATTAAATGGACGATTTTCTTTCTCATATTGTTTGGGTTCCTGTCTTTTAGCACAGCTTCCTGCAACCAAATCAAACCCAATGATGGGGTTGAAAGGACAAGACCGCCAGATTCACCCTGGAAATACACCCCCACCGAGAATTTTGGCCTGACGGCCACCAGCCAATATCTGATGACCCAGACACAACAGGCTGTGATTGCTGAGGCGACGGCACAGGTTGAAGCCACAGTAACGGCTGAGGCTTTCGCCATGCTCTCCACAGCGACTGCGTCCGCCAGGGATAGCGCCATCATATCCTATCAATATTATGAACCCTTTGACCAGAATACATTTGATTGGCGCGTTGAGGGGGAAAGCGATCAATACTGGAAATTTGGGATCAGTATTCAAAATGGTAACTACATCTGGCGGGTCGATTCAGCCAAAGAAGCTTTTATTGCCTGGTCAGATTTCACCAAAGAGAAGGATCTTAAGGATTTCGACGTCGCCCTCAAAGCTCGACGACGCGAAGGTGAGCCTCAGGCATATTGTTATGGGCTCCTGTTTCGAAGATCGCCTGACGGCTTTGAGGCAGGCTCATATGTCTTATCCGTTTGCGAAAATGGCTATTTTCGAGCCTTGTATTTTGATGTTGAGAACAATTGGGATACAATCCAGGATTGGACCAGATCAGAAGCGATTAATTCCGATGACTGGAACCTGATTGAAATCATCGCCAGGGGAGAAGATTTTGCAATTTTCATCAATCACCAACCGGTGAGCACGTTTTCTGATCCCCGTCTTGCCAGCGGACTGATCTCGATCCTGATTGAAGTTTTAGGAGAAACACCCGGGCAAATTGAGGTGGATTTCTTTGCCTTACAACCGCAATAATCTTATCGAACCTATGATTTACCCAAGAAACAACCCTAATCAATCGATCCATTGTACCTTCCTTTCGTGTGATGTTACCTGGGATTAATAGATCAAGGAGAAAACCAATGAAAACCATCGGCTTGCTAGGGGGGATGAGCTGGGAATCCACCCTCGAATATTATCGTATCATCAACCAAGCCGTCAAAGCGCGTCTGGGTGGATCACACTCCGCCCAATGCTTGCTGTATTCGGTGGACTTTGCCGAAATTGAAACGCTGCAGAATGTCAACGCCTGGGATGAGCTCACCCAGATCATGATCGATGCTGTCCGGCGGCTGGAGCGGGGGGGTGCAGACTGCCTGGTGATCTGCACCAACACCATGCACCTTATGGCGGATGCGATCCAGGCGTCCACATCTCTCCCCCTGCTGCACATCGTCGATGCTACTGCGGAGGCCGTGAAGCGCGCTGGGCTGGATACCGTGGGGTTACTTGGTACACGATTTACGATGGAAGGGGATTTCTACCGGGGAAAACTTGAAATGGAGCACGGCTTGAGGATCATGACCCCGCACGAGGCCGACCGGGAGATCGTTCACCGGATCATCTATGACGAACTGGTGCTGGGGCAGATTAAAGAAACCTCACGACAGGCT
>CAZWDG010000248.1:0-284 GCA_964633075.1 uncultured Candidatus Brevefilum sp. | reverse complement strand
TGCTGATCAGACAATCCGATCTCGATCTGCCCGTCTTCGACACCACCCGCATCCACGCCCAGTCTGCGGTGGATTGGGCGTTAGGAACTTGACCCACAAAGAAAAATGGGAAGACATTAACCACGAACCCTACGGGCGCAATGAGCCAGGGTGCGCACTTCTTCTGTGCGCACCATTTAACATCTCGCAAATTGAATGACGTCTCCTGCTATGAGGAAAAAATGTGGGTCACGCACGGTTGCGCTGCGACCTGCGTGACACATTTGTCCATCTTTGTAGGGTGG
>CAZWDG010000247.1:0-3497 GCA_964633075.1 uncultured Candidatus Brevefilum sp. | reverse complement strand
ATTGATATTGGAGTCTGCTGAAGTCAAGATCCCTTGTGTTGGGGATATACCCGAACCTATTGAAGAATCGGAAAGCGAACCGTATGTCAGTGTCACGCCCACCTGTGGTAATGCGTCGGAGATGTATGGCGCTGAAGGCACCAAATTACATATGACAGTGGGAAATTTTCAACCCAATACAGAAACCGAAATATGGTGGCAAGACCAAGTACAAAATGAGTGGCGCTACCGCTATGGTGGTGAATATGTAACAATGATAACCGATGATGAGGGCGGTTTTGAATTAGATGTTGTTATTCCCTATAGAGTTATCCCTGGAACCACTGAAGAAGGGTCTGTGATTTGGCGTGTTCAAGCACGCCAGGTAGCCGCACTTGGAGATCCCATTCTTAGTGAAGAATTTAAACTCTCCGTTGTAAAAATCATCGAGACCATCTTCCTTGGTATGATGTCCACTTTCTTCGGCGTTATCTTCTCGATACCTGTTAGCTTCATTGCGTCACGCAATTTGATGTCCGCTAACTGGTTAACTAAGTCAATCTATTACATTGTTCGGACAATCCTAAATATCGTACGGTCCATTGAAGCCTTAGTTTGGGCAGTCATCGCAATTATTGCTGTGGGTCTTGGGCCTTTTGCTGGCATTGTTGCTTTAACGGTTCATTCTGTGGCTGCCTTGGGTAAGCTGTATTCCGAATCGATCGAGTCAATCGATCATGGTCAAATTGAAGCTATCCAGGCGACCGGTGCCAACTGGTTGCAAACTATCTGGTACGGGGTTATTCCACAGATAATTCCCCCATTTGTGTCCTTTACCATCTACCGCTGGGATATCAATGTACGTATGTCAACGGTTATCGGCATGGTAGGAGGTGGCGGTATTGGCTATCTGTTGATTCAATGGATCCGTCTTTTGGATTACAGATCTGCAGGGATTGCCATCTGGTTTATTGCGCTAACCGTGGCAATTTTGGACTATGTCAGTTCAGAAATTCGAGAACGTTTTGTTTAGCCAAATTCGATAGAATCAGGCTCCCTGTTCAGAGGAGCCTGATTATCGAATCATCTAATCCAATACGATCAAACATGGATAAAATTTTCCATTCACAATTCACCATTCACAATTTGTCGTATTTCCACATCATTACCGAAGATTTTCTTTTAGTTTTTATGAGGTCATTATGCTTATTATTTCAACCGATAGCTGCGCTGATCTCAGCCTGAATTTGATGGTTGCGCACGGGATTGAGGTAATCCCACTTCATGTTTTAGTCGCTGGGAAAGACTATTATGACAATGATTTGACTCTTGATCAATTATTCGCCAGCGTAAAAGAAACCGGTGAATTACCTAAAACGGCAGCCCCCTCGGTACAAGAGTTCCTGAAATTTTTTAATAGAAAAGGTCCAATTATCTACATTGGCTTGTCATCTAAACTTTCAGCCACGATGCAAAACGCGCAGCTGGCAGCAGATCAGCTGAAGAAAGACGATCTTTTCTTAATTGATTCACTCAATCTTTCGACGGGGATTGGCTTGCTGACATTAAAAGCTGCTGATCTCCGCGCATCTGGTATGCCTGCAATAAGGATCGTTCAAGAGCTCACAAATATTCGTTCCAAGGTGAAAACAGCATTTGTGATTGATACCATGGAATACCTCCATAAAGGAGGACGTTGTACAGGTTTACAGGCGATTGTTGGGAGTATGCTCCAGATTCGGCCCATCATTCATGTACAACCCGATGGCACATTAGGCGTCCTGGATAAGGTCAGGGGCGGACGAAAGAAAGCACTCGATGCTTTACTCACGCGTTTTATAGCTGATTTACCCCAGATAGATCCGAACCGTGTTTTTGTGACGCATAGTGGCTGCGAAGCGGATGCGGTTTACCTCGTTGAAGCCATAAAAGAGCACACTCAGATTGAGAAAGTGTTCATCACTGTAGCGGGTGCGACAATTGCCAGTCACTGTGGACCGAATACCATCGGCATTTTGTATATCACAAAATAACTTCAGACCAGATTTTCGACAATTCAACCGGTAATCGTGAAATTCAGATGATTTGTTTAACGTTCTTAAACTAAGAACGTATCTTCTCCCCCACCCGGTTGGAGGTGAAAATGACAGCCATCAATACCAGTAAACCGATACAGGCAGCAATAAATAAGGTCAGCATCATCTGATAACTGCCGATATATTCAAAGATCTGACCTAAAAGCATTGGAATCAGCATTCCTCCCGAACTGCTACCCAGGAAAAAATAACTTGTCACTTTGCCAGTGATCGTCATTCGTGTTTCTGCTAAGGATAATAGAGTAGGGAAAAAAGAAGAAAGCGCGAAACCAAGGCCTATCGAAACAATCCAGACTATCACGCTATTGATTGGCCATATGAGAATAAGACCAAGAAAGAATACTGCCAAACCAAAATTTCCAAATAAAATTTGAGATGGAGAAAATTTCCTTGCCAAAGGAATTGAGATTAACCTTCCTAAAGTTAATGCACCCCAAAAAATCGAATTCATATACGAAGCAGCAACTTCGTTTGCGAGCTGGTTTTCCGTGGCATAAGTGAAGATCCAACCACCATACCCCCCCTCAACACCAACATAGATGAAGAACAGGATCATCATTAAAACAACCAAACGGACATTTGTTTTAATTGGTCGGACATTTTCGACATGCTTCTCTGGATTTTTTGGTGATTTAAGCAACCATAAACCAATTATCCCTGGCAAAAAGAGGACAGATAATACCCAATAAGGCCAAGTCAACGAACCACCAGTCAGACGCATCACATTATGTACAATAATTGGCGATAAGAACGCACCGATACCAAAGGAAAAATGAAGCGCGTTCATATAAGGCCCGACACGTGATTGGAACACCCATAATAAGTTAACATTCCCACCAATGTCAATCAGTCCCATCCCAATGCCAAAGATGAACATGACAACTAACAAAAATGAAAATAGCGGGATTAACGGGATCGAGATTCCCATTAAGATCATCAAAACCAATGCCAAAATCATTAATTTATGACCTTTGTAGCGATCATACAGCCTTCCGCCACCAGCAGATCCGATTAAATAGCCTAAACTACTCGCTGTAAATAAAAAACTAATTTGAGCAAATGAGACATTGATATTATCCGCCAAGTAAGGCAGCATTGGTCCGAGTGCTGACATCCCCAATCCCAATGAGATAAAGCAGACACCATAGGTAATAAAGTAAAAAATCTCTTTTTGTTTGTTCTGAGTGATCGTTTTCGGGGATGTTTGCATCATTTCTCCTAAATTGTCGGTTAAGAATCACCCAATCTTATCATTAGGTCGGCTATTGGTAAAGGTTGATATTATATAAATATCTTCAAGATTTTCGAGAAAAGTGAACCCTCCCCAATTTGCAATATTATTATGAACGATTTGCATAAATTTTGAAAATTGTGAGGATTTTGATCAAGACAGATCATAACCTCATTTATCCACTCATTAAT
>CAZWDG010000246.1:0-3523 GCA_964633075.1 uncultured Candidatus Brevefilum sp. | reverse complement strand
CTACGGAGTAATGCAGATTTTAGCGGGAATCATATCGGACAGGTTTGGCGGTTTACAAATTATTTATCAATCCCCTTCAGCCATGCAGAACGTGTGTCCTCCCGATTCTTTTACGTCCCATTATCCTTTTTATTGATCATCGCTGGCGATACATTCAATCACTGGCAGACCAGATTCGGGCGATGGCCAAATAAATGTCTATTACTCAGTGGTGCTGTGCTCATCATCCTTCATGATCTATTCCAGCACGCCCGCTTGTGGAGAGTTGACAGACTGGACACACTTTTCAAAAAATTGGATGTCCCCGTGATCGCCAATGTGTTCACCAAACATGATCCTGTTTACATCACGGCGATTATCGTCGGCTTTGTGGTCTCAACAATGACATTAATCATCCTGATCATACTCTCCAGAAGAAAGCTTAAAGAAGCAAGCCCGCCAGAATCGTCATAATATATAATCAGGAACGGGAATGAGACGGAAGGAATGTACCGCTTTCGGGAGATATGATTCGATTGAAAAACCGATCACCTTTGTGTAATATAATTAATTCATGATGTGCGGTCCTACACATCTTAAAAGAACGAAATAATTTAAGCTATTTGGTATTTAATAACGCAGACGGTTTGATTTGAAGGTAGATTGGATTTTTTTCGCAACAAGATTATGAAGAATATCTCGGAGAACAACAATCATCTGGTTATCATGTTGAGATGGTTAGCGACCTTTTCCCCTTAAAGTCAAATACCACCGGACATTCATATGGCAGAAATTAAGATAGAATCAATCATGGGAAATAATGAGAATGAATGCTAAAGAATACCCGTTATTAATCGCCCAGGCTGGTCCATTGGAAGGACAACGCTGGCAAATCGAAACCGAATTACTGCTAGGACGTGATTCTGACTGTGATATTATCATCCCCATGCGCCAGGTATCCAGGCATCACTCCCGAATTTATCACACCTCGGAAGGGACCATCATCGAGGATCTGAACAGCAAAAATGGCACCTTTGTAAATGGCAGCCTGGTTGCGGATTCTGTCACGTTGGACGATGGCGATGAGCTTCAGATTTCCCTTGCACAACACTTTATCTATCTCAGCTCTGATGCCACCATGCCCCTGGAAAGCCTGCCACTTGATATACAAAAACGGCGCCTACGAATGGACCTCGCGGCTCGTCGCGTCTGGATTTTGGATCAGGAAATTGATCCCCCCTTATCGGCATCACAATTTAATTTACTCCAGGAACTTTACGCGCAGCCAGGAGAAGTCCTGACACGCCCTGAGATCATTGAGGTCGTCTGGGGGAAGGCCGCAGAAGGTGTGACAGAGCAGGCCTTAGATGCCCTGGTGAGGCGCCTGCGCGACCGGTTGGCGGAAGTGGACCCAGTTACGGAATATATAGTCACCGTGCGCGGTCACGGCTTGCGCCTGGATAACCCACCTGCTGGACAAATCTGAGATACTAAGCTTCACGCTCCAAATTGCGCTTCATGGAAAATCGTAGAGCCTGGCGATAAACCTGCTGCAGTTTATCAGCGGTCGCAGCCTGACCTCCTTGCTGCTGTGTCTGAGCCAACAGGTTCATCATGAATTGCAAGAACTCATCGGTGATTTCATCTGCATTCTCCGCCAGGATGGTCTCGATGGCGGCCTCATCTTCAGCCTGGATCAGGGACTCAATCAACGCAATGTTGGCACCCGGCGCGCTGACCTTCTGGATAGCGCTGGCTACCTTTTGGAGTTTTTCTAGCTGGGATGCGTCTTCCTCTTTACGGGCTTTTTGGATCCTTCGCCGCAGCACTTCCAGGAAAATTTCGTTGATCAAGGGTAGCGCCTTCAGGGTTGCCTCTTCAATCTCCTGAGATTCGGTGATCTCATCTAAAAGCTGAGCGGCAAGCGCTTCTTGCTCTTTGACCGCCTCGTCGATCTCGTGGGTCATCTCCAGTAATTTTTCACGCAATTCGGTTAACCTGGCTTGTTCTTCACCTTTTGTTCTTTGGATGCGCTCTGAAAGCAATTGGAAAAAGCCATAATCCAGACCGCTGCGTGCCATACTGACCAGGGTGGCTAACCTGACCTCGTTATCTGCAGCGTCCAGAATCAGATCCAGCAGGCTTTGACGGGTTAACCCCTTTTTGCTGGCTTCCTCCAGGGATTTGATCGCCGCTTGCTGCTCCTGGGCCTGTTTGAGGATCTCCTGACCGTATGCTGTATTTTCCAGTAGCTCTTGCTGCAGACCAGCCAGGACCTTGGCGCTTTCCTCCTCGCCAGACATAGCGGCGCTTTGGATCAAGCGTTGCAAAATCATCAACAATTGTTCATCGACCAGGGCTTCTTCCTGCTTGATCACCTCTGGGCGTACCTCAGGAGAGGTCGCAGCCAATCGTTGTAAGAGATTCAGCCGTTCCTGCTGCGCTTTGATCATCTCGGGGGTGATCCCATCCTCTTCCAGAATGCGTTCCACCAGGCGCTGGCGGGTGAACATGGTTTCCGGCTTGAACAAATAAGCCTTCCGCTGTTCCATCGGCAGGCTGTCCATGACGCGTTTGATCAATGGTCCAATCATTTGTTCCTGCTGGTTGACCGGTACATGTAACTCTGGCGGGAAAAAGGTCAGCAAGAGCCCCTTGTCCGGATCGTGATAGACGACAGGCATGGGCACCTGCCCGCGATAACCACAGCTTGGGCACTGGATGAGATTATAGGCACCGGAAAGCAGGATCTGCTTCGCCTGGGGATCCTGATTAACATCAAATAATTGGGTGATCTCCGCCAGGACAGGTTGCCTGCACTGGGGGCATGAAACGGTTGTTTTGGCCATAATTTCGCTTTCTAAGACGTAATTTTTATTACCAAGGTCTGCATTATACCATCACAATACTGAATAAGATTGTTCGCATAAAGCGATAAACTTCCCCCAACTTTACTTCCTCTTTCTAAGAAGCTTATTAGAATTTCAGTTCCAAGTCTTGCTTGTTATGAGATGGCTTCTGTCACAGGATGGATGGAATGGTCTATTTTTAAACAGGTACACCACGCCTTGATAAAGATAATCAGATACCGCACTTCAAAGATTCACAAAATGAGAAGAGTCTTCCACCTATTATGGGCGCAGGATGAGCTCGTCTCGTAGTTGAAAAGTAAACCCAGGGCCAGCTTCACCGCGATAAGTATTTAGCTCAACGCGCCCTCCCTGGACAGACAGGATCAAGAACGTCCCTGGTGAAGGCGCGGCGCGCACCCCCATTGCCTGGCCGGTGTCTAATTGCCAAATCCCATCGAATTTGACCGCACTGTAGCCGTGGGTATGCCCGCAAATATAGGCCAGGACATTGTGATCCTGCAGCAATTGCCAGAATCGATCGCGTGCCTGGGGGTATTGATCCAGGCTCTCATAAAGGTGGTTAATTTTCCCTGTTTGAGCATCCGGCTGGGGAAAAGCCGGCTCATGACCGAACACAAAAATATGCTCCTGATCAGTGCCAGCCAAATCCGCTGCCAACCAATCATAAATTG
>CAZWDG010000245.1:2583-3537 GCA_964633075.1 uncultured Candidatus Brevefilum sp. | reverse complement strand
CATCGCAACCGGAACTAAATAAAATAAGTGAGTCTTTCATTCAAGGCTGCCCCGTTACCCTTGGGGCAGCCTTTTTTGATTAATCCCCATTTAACTCGCACCAGATAGTTATGATCTTTGAAGTTGTCCGGGTTAACCCACATTCTGAAGACGCTGGGAATCGGCGCGAATGAGATAGGTGCTGTCTTCTTGGCAACATGTCGATTCTTGATGTAGTTGGGTAGGTTGGTAATTATTTTTCGATTTCGCCATCTGCTTAAGCATTGGTAGCCATTCAAACTTGCGACGTTCAAATGAAAATTCAAAGTCTGAGGAAGGGCGATACTGACCGTTCTTCCTTTGTTCCTCTTCGATTTCCAAGCGCCTTTCCCATGACCGAACCATATTGATTATTGAGATCTGATACATCCTACACCTTCCCTTTCTGCAACCGGTTGCATCCCGGTCTAAAAAAATATATCCGACACCGCTTCCCTAAGCCGATTTCCGGACAACCAACGCCACTGGGATGGTCACGTTGGTGATCGCCCCGGTGTTAATATATTGGATCAAGTTCTCTGCCAAAAGCCTGCCTGCCAGGGGAATATTTTGCCGAATGGTCGTCAGCGGTAGATTGTTATACGCAGCAATCGAAAGATCATCGTAGCCAACCACGGCGATATCCTCCGGAACACGCTTGCCGCTGTTTTGAATGAAATTGATCGCACCGACAGCCATCAGGTCGCTGTTAACAAAGACGGCATCCAGGTCTGGGGATTGTGCCAGCAACTGTCCCATGGCAATCGTCCCAGACACATGGGAGTAATCGCCATAAGCCAGCAACTTCGAGTCCACACTTCGCCCAGCTTCCTGTAAAGCATCCGCATATCCCTTAAATCGATCCTGCACCTCCAGCTCTACGATCTCACCGCCTAAAAAGGCGATCCGCTCCCTGCCAATCCGGATGAGATGCTC
>CAZWDG010000245.1:0-2573 GCA_964633075.1 uncultured Candidatus Brevefilum sp. | reverse complement strand
TGGCCAGCCTGCCGCCGGTGATATTGTCGCCGGTGACCGAACAGTACCTGAGATTCCCCTGAGGAATACCCCAGACGATGAAGGGCGCCCCTATTTCGACAAGTGTTTTTATATGCCACTGTTTGCGGCTGGAGGTCATCAGGATAAAGCCATCCACCCGACCGCTCTCAAGGTAGTGGTGCGCCCATTCAGCTTCACGCGGGTCCACATGCACCACCAACAATTCATACCCCAGGTTGTGCAACCCATGTGTGATCCCACCCATGATCTCCAGGCTGAAAAGGTCCTCCACGGAGAAGGCCTCTTGATGATAACTGTGGGTTACAAAGGCAATCGTTCGACTCTGGCGCAAACTGAGGTTGCGAGCAGGTGCATTGATGCGAAAATGATACTCTCGGGCAATCGCTTGAATGATCTCCTTTGTCTCCTGCTTGACAAGCGGACTGTCATTCAACGCTCGAGACACTGTTGACTTTGAAACGTTTGCCAGCCTGGCAATATCCTCGATGGTTTGAACCTTTTTTTCACGCATTTTTGTTACCTATCTTTGCAACCGGTTTCATTATAGCACGATTAAAAGGTGCCGTCAAGAGTTGACAAACTACTTCCCTTTTTTTACATTTTCCGATTTATAGAAAACTTTCCCAAATACCCCAATGGCTCTGAATTTTTATCCTATGGTTGCCACTGGACCATCGTGACAAACGAGAAAGCCAGGGGAAAGTCCGAGCTTGAGACAGGTCACTTCTGGCAGGTCACAAGAACCGCATAGGCCCACCCCACAGCGGATGAGCGCCTCAAAGGAGAGCTGGGCAGGCATCTTTTTCTCACGGGCAAACGCAGCCACAGCCATCAGCATCCCGCTGGGGCCACAGGCATACAGGGTTTCAGGACATCCATCTGCAATGGCCTGGCCTATAGCTTCCGTCACCAATCCCTGGATGCCAGCACTGCCATCTTCCGTGGCAAGAAAAACCTGGCAGCCTAACGCGTAAAAAATCGGAACCAGGATCAGATCATCCTGAGTCTTACCGCCCAACGCCACTTTAACCGGATGACCTTTTTGACGGGCTCGCTTGGCGAGCAAGCTCAATGGGGCTGCGCCGTAACCCCCGCCCACAAGCAGGTGGGAATCAGAAGCCAGGGTAAAACCCTTACCGAATGGTCCGCGCACCCAAACGCGCTTACCAGGTGTCAATTGTGTGAGCGTATGGCTGACGGGGCCAACATCTGCGATCGTGAGAGCAAGCGGATCATCATCGCTGAGGCTAAAGGGTTTTTCCCCAATCCCTGGCAGCCAGGCCATCACATATTGTCCGGGCTGGCTGTTCGACAAGGGAGCATCAAAGATCAACGTGCGGGTGTAAGCGTTATCACAGCGCACTTCTTGAACAATGAAGGTCAAGAAAAGACCCTCCGACTTCACCTCAGCGCTCTCCCTCGCAAATCTTCGCACCGGTCGTATCCGACCTCATCCATAAAATTCCCCAACTCTGCTGCAATTCGCCCAAATACTGCTGGCCCATCCTGCCAGATGGCGGATCCAATCCCAACCAATGAAGCCCCAGCCATCAGCATCTCGGCGGCATCCACCCCACAAGCAATGCCCCCGGTGCCGATGATGGGCAGGGACACCCGTAAGGCGATCTCTGCCACACAGCGCAGGGCAATCGGCTTCAACACAGGACCGGAAAGCCCGCCCGTGCGGTTTTTAAGAACCGGCATGGCGGCATAAGCATCAATCAACATGGCTGGCATGGTATTGACGGCGGTAATTGCATCCGCGCCCTCTTCAGCAACTGCGTACGCCATATCACCGATATCCGGTACATTTGGGGCGAGTTTGATGCTGATGGGCAGGCTGACGGCTCGCCTGACCTCCCGTGTGACCGCAGCCGCACTTGCTATAGAAGCTGAAAATGGGGACCCAAATTCACTGGAAACATTCGGGCAGGAAATATTGACTTCGATCAGGTCCGGTTCTGCTTCAGCGATGATGCGCGCCACCTCACCGAACCCCTGCAAAGTGGGGGCAAAGATGCTAGCAAATAAGGGCACACCGAGAGGCTTCAGGCGTTTTTTTGTTTCACACAGGAGCGGCACTTCCTCAATTGCACCCGGGTTGGTCAACCCAATGGCATTGATCACGCCATCCTGCCAGGCGAGCGTCACCGGGTTAGCGTGCCCTTCACGCGCTTCCGGTCCGCAGCTTTTGGATGTGATCGCTCCAGCGCCCTCACGAGCACAGCGCACCATCAAACTGGGGCTGGTCCCCAGGATGCCGGAAGCCAGCACAAAGGGGGTCTTAAGGTGCAAGTTTAAAAAGTCTACGGCTAAATCTGCCACATCAGGATCCTCGCAGGCAAGCCTTCACCTCAGCATGTGTTCCAGTGCTAATTAATCCTTGCCGCTCAAGGGACGCCAGGATTTCATCGATATCCATCACAGGATGAACGCGAATGCCCTGCTCTGCCAATCCAGCGATGCCCCCCTGCTTGCGATCCACCAGCACCACCACATCTTCCACAACCAGACCTGCAAGGTGCAGCGCAAGCTCGGCTGCCGCCTGCCTC
>CAZWDG010000244.1:0-3543 GCA_964633075.1 uncultured Candidatus Brevefilum sp. | reverse complement strand
TGAAGCCCGTACCTCATTGGAATGGTTAGAACATCACCTCCAACCTGAAAATCGACATTGGCTGAGTGTTTTGGAAGAGCGACTGACCATCGAAGATGTCACCATTGTGCACGGCAGCCCGCGCAACCCCATTTGGGAATATATCATGGACCTTAGAACAGCTCAAGACAACATGTCCGCATTTGAGACCACGCTATGCCTGGTGGGGCATACCCACATCCCTTGTGTTTTTCAAATGGAAAGTGATCATCCCCAATCCACCCGCTTATCCCTGCTCTCGCCCGGTGAGGCTTACTTTTTTACTCGTAAAGCGATTATCAACCCGGGTTCCGTGGGTCAGCCCCGAGATCACGATCCAAGATCGGCGTACATGATCTATGATGATGAAACAAACCAATGGACTGCTCGCAGGATTGCTTACGATTTTGAGGGGGTTCAAAATCGCATCCGAAAAGCTGGATTGCCAGAACGGCACGCCTCCCGATTGGCGCAAGGATGGTGAACTGGTAACCGTGAACTTTTCAACCAGGTTCCTTTGAATGAGATCGAAAATCGAAATTCAGAGGAACTTTTTGTTTACAGACCACGTCAATATGGTATAGAATACTAATAGCCAATGCATCAAAAGGAGAAGCGCATGAAAAAAATCAGTGTTTTATCGTTCGTTATTGTCATCGGTCTTAGCCTGACCTTGGGTGCTTGCGCCCCCCTTCGGTCTGCCCAGGAAGCTGTGATGGAAGAACCAGCTATGGCACCACCTGCTGCTGATTTCTATGAAGAAGAGATGGTTTATGATAAGGAGATGGCCGAGGGGGAGAGAGAGTTTTCCTCTGGTGTTGGCGATGCCAATGCAGCAACTGATCGTATGGTCATTTACAATGCCTTTATGGAAATTGCTGTCGAAAGCCCTGAAGCATCCATGCAGTCCATCATTAAAATGGTTGAAACAGGCGGCGGGTTCGTGGTCAGTTCTAACCTATCCCGAACATACACAACGTCAGGCAGTCTACCCTACGCCAGCCTGACAGTCCGTGTGCCGGCAGGTCAACTAGATTCCATCATGGAAGCCATCAAGGCGCTCACTCCCAATCCCGAGGAAGATGTGATCTCAGAAAACGTCTCCGGGCAGGATGTGACCGCTGAATTTACTGACCTTGAATCACGCTTGCGCAATCTGGAAGCCGCAGAAGAAGCGCTGGTGAAATTGATGGAAGAAGCCCAGGATCCTGAGGATGTGCTCAACATCTTCGATGAATTGACCTATTATCGGGGCGAAATTGAGATCGTCAAAGGTCGCATGAAATACATTGAAGAGTCAGTGGCTTTATCTTCGATTAACGTTGAGATCAGAGCGAAAAAATCACTCCAACCGATCGAGATTATTGGATGGCAACCGAAAGGGACAGTCAAAAAAGCTGTCGAAACCCTCATCCAGGCGGGACAATTCCTGGCTGATGCACTGATCTGGTTCGGCATTTTCTGCCTGCCCTTCCTGATCCCCCTCAGTATCGGTGTCTACTTCTTAGTGAAGTTGATTCGTAAACGCCGGGCGAATCGAAAAGCAAAAAAAGCCTTAGAGGCTGAAGGGTTAGAGGTCGAAGCCTTAGACGTCGAAGAGATTGAGATTGAAAAAGTAGAACCTGAAGTGTGAACTTACTCTGCGATGGATGGAATCAAGAGCGTCTCTGTAACCAGGAGACGCTCACTGTTTTTACCCACAGCAATAAAAGGATGACTTATAAGTGGCCTAATGCATAAACAAAAACAAGGAATGCGTACTTTCATTATCATTTGGTTAGGTCAACTCACCTCCATGATTGGCTCAGGGCTGATTGGATTTGCTTTAGCAGTGTGGATTTTTGAAAAAACCGGTCAGGCCACGCCCTTTGCCATGACAGCGTTGTTCAGCACCTTACCTCGCATACTCCTTTCTCCTGTTGCAGGTGCGCTTACGGATCGATGGAATCGGAAGAAGATCATGCTGATCTCCGATTCACTTTCTGGGGTGATCACGCTGGCAACAGCTATGTTGCTCTTTACCGGACAGATGCAGGTATGGATGATTTATCTCATCAGTTTCTTGGGGTCCATTTTTGCATCTTTTCAACAGCCGGCTTATTCAGCGTCCATTGTAATGTTGGTGCCGAAAGACCAACTCACCCGTGCCAACAGCATGGTCCAGATGGGACAGGCAATTGAGACAATTCTAACGCCACTCATGGCAGGTGCCTTATTTTCAACAATCGGGATGAAAGGCATAATCCTGATCGATGTGATTACCTATGGATTTGCCCTGCTCACCCTGATCATTGTGACCATCCCGCAACCTTCGGCCATCACCAATTTGAGTGCCATTAATGGTTCAATCCTCAAAGATATCGCCTTTGGATGGCGCTATCTTGCCGAAAGACGAGGTTTATTAGGATTACTGCTATATTATGCAGCGGTGAATTTCTTCTTGAGCCTTTCTGGGGTTATGTTAGGTCCTTTAGTCCTCTCATTCGGCACACCAACCGCGATGGGGGCTGCACAAACGGTGATGGGAGCAGGGATGCTTGCAGGAAGCCTGGTCATGAGCCTCTGGGGTGGATTCAAAAATAAAAAAATCCCAACGGTGATCGGATTCATTTTTTTGGCCTCTCTGGGCTACCTTGTCGTCGGGCTAAAACCAGAGTTACTGTATGTGAGTATCGGTGTCTTTATCATTACCTTCTTCATTCCCTTTGCCTCAGGACCCAGTTCAGCGATTTTCGCCGCCAAAGTGGCACCAGAAATCCAGGGACGAGTCTTTGCCACACGCAGTATGCTGGCACAATCGATGATGCCGCTGGCGTATCTGCTTAGTGGTGTCTTGGCGGATTTTATCTTTACCCCCCTGTTGGTAAAAGGCGGCGCCTTGGCCAACACGTTTGTGGGGCGATGGCTTGGTGTGGGCCCTGGGCGAGGAATTGGCCTGATGATCATTTGCAGTGGGATGCTGCTTCTAATCATCAGCGTCATCGCCTATGCCAACCCGCGCATCCGCAATATTGAAAGTGAGATCCCAGATGCTCTGCCGGACCAAACACTAGTCATGGATCAATATAGACCGGGCAGCAATGAAAAGGAAAGCTAAGCTATCCCAATGTAATCGTGATGGATCATTTCATAACTTTCTTTTCAAGTGATCTCTCACATTCCCCCATCCAAATCCTTAATAAGAACAAGAGTCTAAGCTGCTTTCCATTCGTAGATCCAAATGGTGGCTAAAGAATATATAAGAAAATATTGGCGGAGATAAATTAGAGAATTTTACCTTTATAGCCCTAGATTTAAATACAGTATTTCGGAGTTATATTTCTTCTGAATCCTGCTTGAAAAGGGATTTGATCGTTTCCAAAGTAATTGCCCCTTTGCGCAGGATTTTTATTTCTGGTCCGGAGGCATCAACGACTGTAGAAGGGGTGGGGCCGGGGGTTGAGCCACCATCCAGGATCAAATCCACGCGTGCATCGAGCTGTTCGATGACATCCTGGGCTGTGGTGGGATTAGGACCGCCAGATA
>CAZWDG010000243.1:0-3555 GCA_964633075.1 uncultured Candidatus Brevefilum sp. | reverse complement strand
ACAGCTTTGTAGTCGTGTTCCGGATCAATCACCAGTTCGGGGGGTATCTTCCAGCTTTTAGTAATTTTAGACATGTTTACCTTTCTGCATCAATAGAAGCATTTTGGTCATTCAACAATTTCATAGAGCTCAATCAAGACGCCATTTGCAGATTTTGGATGAACAAAAGCCATCTTGCGACCAGGGAGCTCAAGGGGTTCCTTGTTGATCAATCTGACATGCTTATCCGCTAGGATCTCTAACATTTCCGCAATATCATCCACCTCAATACACAGATGGTGCATCCCCTCACCTCTTTTTTCGAGGAAATTGGCAAGCCCACTCTCCGGATCGGTCGGTTGAACCAACTCAACTTCACCCTCTCCTATCGGTAAAAACGCCACTTTAGATGCCTGGGAAGGCACATCCTCAACGTGATCCAGCTTTAATCCCAGTTGGTCTCGCCAAAACATAAGCGCAGACTCAATATCCTCAACAACAATGGCAACATGGTTGATCTTTTTTATGTTTGACATGTGTGTTATCTCTAAATTAAATAAAGGTTGGCGGCTGGTATTCACCCCAAACGTGCCTGAGAACACCACAGATCTCACCTAAAGTGACCCTATTCTCTGCACATTCAACGAATAAGGGCATCAGGGGATCATTACCCCTGGCTGCAGCCTCTAACTGAGAAAGTAAGGCACTCACCCGCTCCTGATCCCGATTCTCACGTAATTTTGCTAGACGGGTGCGTTGATTCGCTTCGACCTGGGGATCCACTTTTAACGATTCGAGCTCGATGACCTCCTCAATCTTAAAATCATTCAATCCCACAACGATCTCATCTCCTTTTTCAATTGCTCTTTGAACGCGGTAGGCAGCATCCTGAATTTCACGCTGCATAAAACCATTATTGATCGCAGACAATGCCCCACCCATGGCATCGATTTTTTCTATATAATCACTCGCCATGGCCTCAATTTCATCAGTCATTGCTTCAACCACATAAGCCCCGCCCAGCGCATCTACGGTATCGGCAACCCCTGACTCATGGGCAATGATTTGTTGTGTGCGCAAAGCTACCCGGACGGATTTCTCCGTGGGAAGCCACAAGGCCTCATCCATGCTGTTGGTATGCAATGATTGGGTGCCCCCCAAAACAGCAGCCAGTGCCTGCAAGGTAACCCGAACAATATTATTTTCGGGTTGCTGTGCTGTCAATGTCGATCCCGCTGTTTGGGTATGAAAACGTAAACGGCATGAATTTTCATCTTGTGCACCAAAACGCTCTTTCATAATTTTGGCATACAACCGGCGTGCAGCTCTGAATTTGGCAATTTCTTCCAGGAAATTATTATGTGCATTAAAAAAGAAAGACAGCTGGGAGGCAAATTCATCCACCGCCAGCCCTACGTCAACCGCAGCCTGGATGTAGGCAATTGCATTAGCCAAGGTAAAAGCAACTTCCTGGGCGGCTGTCGATCCTGCTTCCCGGATGTGATACCCTGAAATGCTGATTGTGTTCCAGCGGGGGATGTGGTCTTTGCAAAATTTAAACACATCCGTAATCAAACGCATAGAGGGTTCCGGCGGGAAGATATAGGTGCCGCGTGCGACATATTCTTTGAGAATATCATTCTGGATGGTGCCGCGCAATTTTTGGAGCGGAACGCCTTGTTTCTTCGCTATAGCGATATAAAATGCTAATAGGATCGAGGCGGGTGAATTGATCGTCATGCTGGTAGAAACCTTATCCAAGGGGATATCTTTGAACAATGTTTCCATATCCACCATAGAGGATATCGAAACGCCTACTTTTCCGACTTCTCCCTGAGCCATGGGATCATCCGCGTCATAACCAATTTGTGTCGGCAGGTCAAAAGCTACTGATAAGCCCGTCTGACCTTGATTTAATAGATAGCGATTACGCTCATTCGATTCCTCCGCAGAAGCATAACCGGCATATTGACGCATGGTCCACAACCTGCCCCGATACATGTTCGCCTGCACCCCGCGTGTGAAGGGATACTCACCCGGAAAACCCAGGTCCTGCAGGTAATCTCGTGTTCCGAGTGGCACCATAACAGGCGGCAAAGGGGTGCCAGAAGATGTTGTGAATTGGGCTTTTCGTTCAGGAAAACGATTGACTAATGGCTCGTAAGTCTCTTGCTCCCATCGTATAAGTTCATCATTGACCGACATACCATACCTCTTTTTGGATAAAACCAGTTTTTCATTAGTATAACCGAATTTAGGGACTGGTTAGGTTGAAAAACTCATTATAAATTTTGGTATTTGGTGATTGAAGTTATCGGTCATTTCTGGTAGAATCCTTTCGCTTGTCCGTTGTACCCTTCGGACAAGACTAATCTACGTTCGAATGAAAGGGCTTGAAAAAATGAAAGTGTTATTGATCAAAGATGTTTATAAATTAGGCCGTGCTGGCGAGATTAAGAAAGTCGCTGATGGTTACGGCCGCAACTACCTCATCCCCCAGGGATTTGCCATTCCAGCAACGCATGGTGCCATGCAGCAGGCTGAACGAATCTCTGTAAAAGCGACAGAACGCCGGGCAACCCTGAATGAGGCTTTGAGTGATGTCGCTCAGGTTCTTGAAGGAAAGAAGCTCATGTTCCCTGTTAAAGCGGGGGAGACGGGACGCCTTTATGGATCCGTCAGCAGCGATGATATCATTGAAGCCATTTTTGCCAATTATGAGATCGAATTGGAAAAACGACAGGTTGAAACGGAACCAATCAGGCAATTGGGCACCTTCAAAGTTCCGATCCACCTGACTATGGATCTGGTTCCCGAAATTACCGTGATCGTCCACCGTGAAGGCGAAGTTTTATCCATGGGAAAAGAGGTAGAAGTAAGCGAAGGATCCCCAATCCCTCAAGTGTCTCCGGAGGATGAAGTAGGACAGGCTGAGGTTGTTGAGACTGAAGAATCAACATTAGAGGCGACGGTTGAATCTGAAATTGAGGAAGAACCCTACGGAACAGAAGAGAACCCGGAAGACGAAGCATAATTGTAATTTACAGTCGAAGAAAACCGGCCTGAAAGCAGAAAAATGATCAGGCCGGTTTCTATTTAGAATATAATACATCTATCATGACCGCCAATCTTGGACAGCAACTCAAACATATTCGTGAAGCTAAGGGAATTTCACTGGCTGAAATTGCCCATAAAACACGTATCCAACCCCATTATCTTCAAGCGATTGAAGCGGGTGATGAAGAGGCTTTACCATCTGCAGCCCAAATGCGTGGCTTCCTCAGGTTATACGCCAACGAACTTGGCGTAAAAATATCCGATTTGGAGGTTCAAGGATACCATCTTTCAGCAATCAATAAGCCCTCATCCCTTGAAATTGAAGAAGGTTCACCACCGCCGGATGAAATAATCCCTGAATCTGTCGAACCAGGTGATAAACCCAAATCCCAAATGGATATTGCTCAAAATGAGATTTCACTTGAGGAGGAAATGTATGAAGGAGTTTATGGGGAGCAAGATCTAGATGATGCGTCACAAATTTTGTCATCAAGAGAAATTTTTGAAACGGTTGGTATC
>CAZWDG010000242.1:0-3555 GCA_964633075.1 uncultured Candidatus Brevefilum sp. | reverse complement strand
GATGAAGCACTATTGAAGGGCATCATGGAAGATGTCGCACGGGCAGCAAGTGAGATTGGGGTGGCAATTATCGGCGGGCATACGGGCTATTCCGCCAACCTTTCGCGTCCCCTGGTGGCGGTGACGGCGCTGGGAACCTTGAGAGATGGGAAACAGGTGCTGACGCGTGGTGCAAAACCGGGAGATCATATTTTGATCACCAAGGGCATCCCGCTGGAAGGGACGGCCATTTTAGCCTATGACTTTGCCGATACGGCTAAGGAATTAGGTCTCACAGATTCAGATTTAGCAGAAGCCAAACAGTTAATGAAGCATGTTAGCATCATTCCTGAAGCGCATATTTTGGCAAAGCACGGCGTAACATCGATGCATGATGTGACTCGAGGTGGATTGCTGGAGACCTTGCTTGAGATGGCAATGCTTTCAGAGATTGGGTTGACTGTGGCTTATGAACGAATACCAATCCCGCGTGCCGCGATGCGCTTTGCGGAAGCCTTTGACTTTGATCCGCTGAAGATGATCTCTTCTGGCACGCTGGTGGCGACTGTTCCCCCATCGATGTTAGAAGAAGTCAAGCAAGCTTTAGAGCTGGCGGGTATTGGTTATGCGGATATTGGAGATGTCCATATCGGCTTGGGTGTGGCGGTGAATCGAGGAGGACTCTTGACCCACTATGATGTGGTCCATCCCGAAGCGGATGAATTGGCGCGTATGTGGACGAGCTTTCATCCAGATGAAAATTAAAAACAAGCGGATGCCTCAAGTTAACTATACGGGAATAAGCAAAATGTTCTCATGGATCATCAATTGTTTGGTCGAAGAGGCGATGAGAATGTGGAGGAAAGAAAAAGATCAGTCACGAGTTTTCCTGCTAATTTTGGATTAATGGAAAAGAGTTGAGAGGTTAATGATGAGCACAGATCCGAAAATAATTAAAAATTTCACTTGTTTTCACGGCTTATCTGATGAACAAATCAACGCTATTGCAGAAATCAGCAATTCGATTTGTTATCCGGCCGGTTATGTTCTCTTTAAGGAAGGTGATCCTGGAGATGTCCTATACCTGTTGATCGAAGGAGACGTAGAAGTCTTCTACAAAAACACTGACACGGGTATGCATAAGGTGGATAACGTTTGCAGTGAGGAAATTGTGGGGTGTGCGGCAATGGTACCACCCTATGTTTACACTGCCACAGAAAAGTGCGCATCGGATGTCGAGGTTTTGGAGATCAAAATTGATGCGTTACGTGATCTAATTGAAAACGATCCTCATTTAGGGCTTCAACTTCAAGCATACATTATCAGAACATTGAACGATCGTATCCTGGCATTGCGACAAAGAGCTTTTCCTGACTGAAGGATCAAGTTAGGGTTGGATGGCGCTTCTAAATCCGTTCAAAAACGCGGATACAGCCGCGAATTATGAGGCTTGGTACCATACGACTGGTAAAAAAGCCGCAGACCAAGAAAAATTGCTCATCAAGACCTTATTGAGCAGCTATGTCAATGCGCAAACGATCCTAGAGGTGGGTTGTGGTACCGGTTATTTTACCGATTGGGTGAAAACGCTTGGCAAAAAGCCAGTTGGCTTGGATTGCTCACGCCCCATGATCCAGGTTGCTCAAAAGACGCACCATCTGGTCTGCCTTCAAGGTGAGGCTCACGCTTTGCCTTTTCCTCTCCAATCCTTTGATCTGGTAATGATGATCACTTCGCTCGAATTTTTCTCAGACCCCATCCAGGCTTTGTCAGAAGGGCTTCGTATTGCCCGGCAGGGATTGATCCTGGGTGTGATCAACAAGCACAGCCTTCTTGGGCGGCGCTATCGGAAAAAAGGCGGACCGATTTGGAGCGCAGCAAAACTTTACACACCAAGGGAGTTAATTCGGATGCTTTCTGAGTTGACATCAGAACGAGATGAGATCAAATTTCGGACAACCCTTTTGCCATGCTACTCAGGATCGTCAAAATTGTCTTGGGGCGGGTTTATTGGCATGAGTGTGAAATTGTCCTCACAAAGGAGCTCTTAGATGAATTTTTCTGATATGAATCAACGACAGAACAGCCTGGCACTGACTAAATTGGCGCAAATTAAACGACTCTGTATGGAAAAGGATGTCCCTTCTGAAATCGTAGAAGCATTGGACGAATTTGAAAAGATCCTTTTGCAAGATGCCGCAGCAGGGGGGCGAGAAATGTCAGCACAATTGAGCATCTATCCCTTACGTCAGGCTTCGCTTTCTCCAACGATCAATGCAGCGTTGACATTATTGGGTAGTTATGGGATCAAAGTCATCCCTGGATCGATGAGCACGCTGGTTATTGGACAAACCGACCAGGTGTGGGGGGCATTAAAGAAAGTGTATTTTGAAATTTCATCTCATGGGGAAATCGTTATGATTGTGACGTTTTCAAATGCATGCCCAAAGCCGTCTTGTGAAGATAGGTAAAGCGGCTTCTCATCTGAATGCCGACTGGTAATACCTTATAAAAGCATTGGGATTATGGGGGTAGAAAATGGGGTAAGCGAGGGGTTAGAGTCTTGTCCCGCATCCCAATGTTTGAATTATTCAAGGCGTTATCCAGGGAGATTTACCCAGCAGGTGGGTTATAATTCAAGCGGAGGATGAATGCCGATTCGAATTTTGCCCGATCATATTGCTTCTCAAATTGCCGCTGGCGAGGTGATTGAACGCCCGGCTTCAGTTGTGAAGGAACTGGTTGAAAACGCCCTGGATGCCCATGCGAAAGAGATCACTGTTGAGATTTTCGAGGCGGGTAAGCGCCTGATCGCTTTGGCAGATAATGGTGTTGGGATCCCAAAGCAGGAGCTGGGTTTGGCGGTCTCGCGACATGCCACCAGCAAGCTTGCGCGGGCGGAGGACTTGTTCCACATTGAAACGCTCGGTTTCCGGGGTGAGGCCTTGGCTTCTATCGGATCGGTATCCCGCATGGCGATAGAATCTCGCTCGGCAGAAGACCCAGCCGGTGCGCAATTGACTGTAGAAGGCGGTAAATTGGGCAAGCTCAAAGAAGCTGGCATGCCTGCAGGGACCCAGGTCATTGTGCAGGATTTATTTTATAATGTCCCAGCCCGGTTAAAATTTCTCAAATCTGACAACACAGAGCGCCGTCATATTGAAGCGCTGGTGACGCGCTATGCCCTGGCTTACCCTGAAGTGCGCTGGGAACTGGTGGTGGATGATAGCGTTTCGTTGCAAACCAGCGGCAACGGAGATCGACGCGAGGTGCTCTCCAGCCTGTATGGCGTGGATATCGCCAAGCAGATGCTGGAAGTTGATTTTAAAGAGGACGCCTATCACATCTATGGGTTTATCAGCCCGATCTCATTGACACGCTCCAATCGACGCGAGATCACTGTTTTTGTGAACGGGCGTTGGATCAAGGATGTGGCGGTTTCCGCCGCTATTATCAAAGCCTATCACACCCTGCTGATGGTGGGGCGTTTTCCAATCGTTGTGCTGTTTTTAGATATCCCCTCGGACGTGGTTGATGTGAATGTGCACCCTGCCAAGGCGGAAGTGCGCTTTCGGG
>CAZWDG010000241.1:0-3609 GCA_964633075.1 uncultured Candidatus Brevefilum sp. | reverse complement strand
AGCATGATCGTCGCGGCTGTATCCATGCAATAAGGATGAGATGCATATCTACTCCGCAAGGGAGGTAAACAAGCTCAAGACGAGCAAGCGTCAACAACCTATTCTATCGTTATCTTCCCCATCATTCGATACTTGTCAGGGGACGATAATTGTTGGATAATTAGCATAGAAAGATAAATCATGAGTAAAACCAGAATAACCATCCCTAGAAAGAAGATCATTGAATTTTGCAAACGGTGGAGGGTTGTGGAGTTCAGCTTGTTTGGTTCAGTTTTGCGGGAAGATTTTAATCACGATAGCGATATTGATGTATTGGTCAGTTTTTCAACAGATGCGCGTGTCAGTCTATTTGATCTCGCCCAGATGCAAATTGAGTTAAAAGAAATATTTTCCCGTGAAGTCGATCTGGTAGAACAAGCCAGCCTGCGCAATCCTTACCGACGCCGCGAAATACTCCAAACAGCCAGGAGGGTGTATGCGAGCTGAGGGACGAGACCTTTCTTTTCTGTGGGATATGCGGCAGGCGGCTAAAGAAATAATTGAGTTTATGGTTGCCACATCCTATGATAAATTTGCCCGGGACAAGCAACTTCGTTATGCAGTGGAACGTCAATTAATGGTGATCGGTGAAGCAGCCGCCCATGTATCAATCAAATTTCAAGAATGTCACTCTGAAATATTATGGAAGCAAATCGTTGGGCAGCGGAATGTGCTGGCACACGAATATGGGGAAATCCTGGTTGAACGGATTTGGCTAACCGCGACAACGAATATACCGTAGCTGCTCGATCAAATTGAAAAACTAATCCCTAAAGAGAACGAACAAGGCTAGGATCTCTTAATCACATTTCTCTCAACTGGCAGAGCACTTGACTGTGGATCAAGTGGTTGCACCCTACTCGGGTGTTCAGCACCCTGGACGGGTGGATTCGGTTCAAGTCCGCAGAAGATCACTGCAGGCAGGCCCTTTGCCCACCCCATATATGTGGGATAAAACCGCCGAAAATCACGGCAGGTGACCCCACGAAAAACGACTACCCCCTCCATATGTGGGGGTAGCCTTTTTATGTTAAAGCAAACTTGCCTGGCCATTTGTGCGCCATTTTATTGGTTCCCAAAGATGCCTTGGTGAAAAAAACCGGGTCCATGTGTTGGCGTGATGCTGATTATTAAATATGCTCACCGATGTATCTCGGTTTCAACATGAATGACTGAATAGAAAGAACCGCAAATGAAGCTGTCACTACGAATTCCACTTACATTGACCAATATTGTAGTCGTCACCGGAATTATCGCATTCATAAGAATCTCTGGGAAAGGTGGAGCCTTCCCATCAATTTACTTCATTATTTGGCAGGTCATATCCCTTATGCTTATCGGGATCACAATCTGGTTATGGTTGCAGACCACAAAGAAATAACATTTAGCTATGAGCATGATGGGAGTCAGGAACCTTACAAAAATTCACGGGATGCGATTGACTTCCTGATCTACCCACCAGGGGAATATGATTTCTTCGGAGTAATATTAATTTATAATTGTTGAAAATACCTTACCTAAGTAGAATGCACCATTATATCCACACCATCCTCTAAAAAGGAAGCCAAAATGAAGCTGATGAGATTATCGATAAGAATCCCTCTGGGGCTGACCATTGCAGATGTACTCATAGGTATCGTCGTTTTCAGCAAAATCAGTTCACAGAACGGAGCGCTTCCAACAACACCTTTCATTGTTTGGATCATTTCCTGCGTAATCCTCATCGGGATAACCATCTGGTCTGCGTTGGGTTTTAAAGGAATCAACAGAAAAAAATGAATGTGATCGAAGTAAAGAACCTGACAAAAAAATTTGGGGAAAACACCGCAGTCGACAACCTGAACTTTTCAGTGGCTTCGGGGGAGGTATTTGGCTTACTTGGACCGAATGGGGCTGGAAAAACCACTACAATCCGAATGCTGTGCTGCCTAATTTCCAGAACCAGTGGCGAGGCTCAAATTTCCGGCTATCACATTGGCGATGGAGCTAATTCTCTGGCTATCCGGAAATTAATCGGATTGGTGCCTGACAACGTCGGTTTATATGATGAGCTGAGCGCGTACGAAAATCTCGATTATTACGGAAAACTGTATGAGTGCCCGGAAAATGAGAGAAAAATAAAAATTGAGTATTTTCTTCAGATGCTGGATCTGTGGGAAAATAAGGATGAACCGGTTAGCAATTTTTCAAAAGGCATGAAACAGAAAGTGGCTATTGTCAGGGCGCTGGTTCATGATCCCCAGCTGCTTTTCTTCGACGAGCCAACCGCCAACCTGGACCCTGAATCTTCCCGTGTGGTGAGGAATTTTATCCTTGAATTAAAAAAAGAAGGGAAGACAATTTTCATCAATACTCACAACCTGGATGAGGCTCAGCGGATTTGCGATCGCATCGGAATTCTGAAGACCAGGCTGCTGACTGTAAATACCCCTGAAGAATTGGAAAAGACCGTTTGGGGCAGCAGGACAGAAATCCAGGTGGAAGAGATCAACGACCGGATCCTGACTGCGGTAAGAGAACTCAATCCCAAAGACCTCAGCATCGAGGAAAACAAAATCGTGCTAGTCCTGGCCGATCCAATGAAGGAGAATCCCGACTTCGTTCAGGCGATCGTTGCTGCCGGGGGTAGGATCCAATATGTTACTCAACTTAATCCCGGTTTGGAAGAGACCTATCTCAAGGTCATCGAAGAGACAAAATGAGACTATCAAAAGCCTGGACGGTGGCATCAAAAGATTTCAAAACAATCGCGAGAAGGAAAAACATCCTTTATTCGGTCATCTATTTTGAGGCCGTTGTCTCGATTGGTTTGCCATTCCTCATCCGGTATATCACCGGAAAACCGAGCGCTGTGGCTGCACTACCCACCTTGTTAAACGCATTTTCATTCTTGTTCGTGATCGGCGCAGCCCTGCTACCCGTAGGAATCGCCTCCTACAGCCTGATTGGGGAAAAAGTCCAGAAAAGCCTTGAGCCATTGCTGGCAACGCCAACAACCGATGAAGAAATCCTCGCAGGAAAAAGCATTGCGGCCTTCCTTCCTGCCATTTGTATAAATATGGTCGGTGCGCTGATCTTCACAATACTTGTCGACCTGTTTACTCGCAATACCCTCAATTCGTTCTTTTTTCCCAATTGGGATATTGTGATCATCGTATTCCTACTTGGACCGCTTTCTAGCCTGCTGAGCGTTGGCTATAATGTTTTGATATCATCGAGAGCGAATGACATTCGGACTGCCCAACAACTTGGTGCCCTGATCATATTGCCCCTCGGAGCCGTGTACCTCCTGACAGAGATAAAGGTTTTGGATCTGACAACGAATAATCTGCTGATCATGGCGGCATGCCTGGTGGTCATTGACGTAATCGTATTCTTTTTGGCCAAAACAGCATTCCAGAGGGAAGAAATCCTCACAAAGTGGAAGTAAGGATTCAATGATCTCTACTTAGCTCAATCTGTATTGGTGTGAGAATATCATCCATCAATTGTGCAGCCTGATCCTGCATGGTGGGGATGAAGTGAGCATAGGTATTCAGCAAGATGGAGATCGAGTGACCCAGCATCCGC
>CAZWDG010000240.1:0-3616 GCA_964633075.1 uncultured Candidatus Brevefilum sp. | reverse complement strand
CCCTTGCAGGCTGAGTAGTTACAAATTAATTAAGCAAAATTCCAATTATTTGAAATTGTGATGCTATAATGAGATCATAAAAAAATTTTTGATCAACATGTCAGATATTATTGCACCGCTTCTACCCGAATACACCCTGAGGATCCCTGAAAATCCGATATCCTTGATCGGATGGGCTCTGTGGTTCTTATTATTGGTTTTTCTCACCATCCGTATTCGGGATCGGGAATTAAGGATTGATCGCCGTACCTTGGTTTGGTTGGCAGTATTGAGCGTCCTTATTTTGATATTTACGCCTTTCTTTGGCCTGTTGCCATCTTTTGATAATCCGGGTAAGCTTGACACTCTCCCAGCTCAACATCTGATGTTCTTTGCGGCTGTGCCGTGGATGATGGCCTGTGGCATCCTGGGTACCTTGCCCGGCGTCCTATTAGGGGGAATCTCGGGACTTTTACTGGCATATCTTGATACGCATCAAATTTTCACCCCCTTGATTTTTATGACGCTGGCATTGGTTTTTGGTGGTTTCGTCAATCAGCGTTATCGGACAGGCGTTTTTCGATTCCTGAGCTTTCCACTGATCGCAGTGCTCACCGCCTTGTTCGTTGCACTGCCGATGATTTTCCTGTCCATGCTCCTGACAGCTTCTGGGCCGCTGGCTTTGCGCGTCGTGACCGCCATCGAATATCTGCCTTTGGTGTTATTCCCTTTGGGGGGGATGCTTCTGGTTGGTGGCGTGATTTGCAGCCTGGTTAATGTGTTCAGTCGAAAAACCTGGGGCTTAGAAGTGCCTTTGCAGCCTGCACCTGGTGAATTAAGTCTTAGATTCAGATTGCTGGCAACAACAGTACCTATCTTGCTATTTTTATTGGTTGCCCTTGGGGCAGGACTATGGATAACCAATGAGAAGCGCGTCCGTAGGGAACTGGTTGAGCAATTAACTCAAACCGCTGGCCTGGTTGCTGAACAATTGCCAGATTTCCTCCAATCAGGACAAGCGCTGATCCTTGACCTAGCCAATAACACGGAAATACGCATGGCGACACCTGAGGAAGCCGCTGCACTGCTTGATCGGGAAGTAAAAATCTTCCCATTTTTTAAGCAATTGTTTCTGTTGGAGACCAGTGGCAAGATTATTGCCAGGACTCCAGGTGGTGCACAAGATGGCCTTCGCCTGACCCCGGAAGAGCGTTCTGCCTTTGAGGGACTACTGGGGGGCACTGAACCCTCTGCGGTTCCAGGTTTTCTTGATGACGAGTCACAATCTCCGCACTTGAGTTTTTTCGCAGTAATCAATGACGGCACGGATGCCATCAGCCGTATCCTGATGGGACGGGCTGCATTGGCTGATAACCCACTTACAATTTCAGCCATCAACTTGTTACATGCTCATGAAAATAGTGGGGGGATAGCTTATCTCGTTGATAGCCATGACACCCTTCTCTATCATACCAATCCGGATCAGGTTCTTCAAAATTACACCGGACCAGCCTTCAATACATCCACCTATTTCGAAGAGGTTTCGGCTGACGGTCAGGAAATGGTCCAGTTCCATAAGCCTATTCCTGAAATCGGTTGGGCTCTGGTCATGGGATTTCCCCTTGAGACAATTCATTTATCAGCCTGGCAGGGGACCTATCCTGTGATGTTATTTGGTTTGGGCAGCATGATCATTGTGATCCTGGTGGTATTGATCGGTCTCTCGCCACTAATCCGAATGATCAATCAAATGAAAACAGCTTTCACCGCGGTCTCCAATGGTAATTATGATGTCCAGTTTCCTGCGAAAAGCGCGCTTGGTGAAATGGGTCAGCTGGTGGAAATTTTCCTGGGGATGGTGGGTACGCATCGTAACCGAATACTTAAACAGACTGATCTCTTAACTACCAGTAAAAGCATTACCAATCGACTTACTCTCAGCGATTCCCTGGAAGTCATCATGAAAGCAGCGCTGGCGCAAGGGGTGTCCTCGGTGCGAATTGTTTTGTTGGATTCATATGGGGAGAAATCGCCTGAGACACCAGCTTATCGTTTTGGTTTGGGTAAGTACAGCCAATTATTCGCCCCGTTTGATAATGAAATTTTAGCACAGGCACGTACGGAAGGTTCTTTTATCGTGCAAGATTTTCAGCCTAATAAGGGATACTCCCATCAAGGTCAGATGCCTTATGCAGCCTGTTTGGTTGCGATGCTGTTAAAATGGGAGAATGACTGGTTAGGTGTGCAATATGTCACTTTTCAGGATCACAGGACACCTGATACAGAGGAAATTGAGTTCTTTAAAGCTCTTTCTGAGAGAACTGCAGTTGCGGTTGTCACTGCAAGAACATTGGATGAAGCCAATGCAGTTCGCAGGCGAATGGAAACTGTCTTAGATGTTTTACCAGATGCTGTCCTGATCACTGATGGAGACGGATTGGTAGTTTATCATAATAAAATCGCCCGGTCTTTATTCGGAAATGGAGAAAAATCCCTTAATCAAACCCCGGTTGCTTCCCTGATCGCTGAGGAGGATCAGGATGTGTTCCAGAAGGCAGAGAAACAAAACGAGGGGATCAGAGAAATTCAATTCAAAGATGGATCTGTTTATCAGGTGATCCATTGTCCTGTTCAACCTGCCAATCCAAGCTTGGGACAGGCGATCGTGCTGAAGGATATCACCCAATACAAAGAAAGCGATTTTTTGAAGACGGAGTTTGTCACAACTGTCAGCCACGAACTTCGCTCACCCCTGACATTGATCCATGGTTATGCAAAAATTTTGCGATTGACCGGGAATTTGAACGAACAACAGGACGCGACGGTGGGGAAAATTATTGCGGGGATTGAGGAAATGCGACATCTTGTCCAAAATTTATTGGATATTGGGCGCCTGGAAGCTGGGAAATCACTTGATATCAATTGGATTAACGTGACTGATTTCGCTCAAAAAATCATCGAAAGTATGGAAGCCCAAGCCCGGCAGAAGAACATTCAAATGACACTCACCTTGCCAGAGACGCCTGTTACGATTGAAGGCGATTCAATCTTTTTAACTCAGGCGGTAAAAAACCTGTTAGAGAATGCAATTAAATACACAAAGATGGGTGGGGAAGTGAGCCTGAAAGTTCAGTCAGAGGATGATAAAGTGGTCTTTGTGGTTCAGGATAATGGCATTGGCATCGCGCCCTTAGACCAACGTCATCTTTTTGAGAAGTTTCACCGGACAGGTGCTTTGGTTGGTAGAGAAAATATTGGCAGTGGCCTGGGGTTGGCTATTGTTCGATCTGTTGCAGAACGACATGGGGGAAGGGTGTGGGTTGAAAGTCAGCTAGGTAAGGGGAGCACATTTTACCTTCAAATCCCTCGCCGATAAACTAGATGGGGGAAATGATGGACTTTTTTCCCACGATGGAGTAAAATGTGATCCTTGAAAAATTTGACAAACGATAGAAAAATTTGTAATAATTATAGTTTGCATGTATTATACAAGAAAACCTGGGAAGCTTGAGCTCTCTCAGGATTTTTCACGCGTTAACGGAGTAGATTTAGCGTTTTTTCCATAAAAAACAGGAGGTTCCTAGTGGAAACAAAGGGATTAAAGGCACTGCGGATTGGTTTGGCTTCTCCTGAGGTT
>CAZWDG010000239.1:0-3617 GCA_964633075.1 uncultured Candidatus Brevefilum sp. | reverse complement strand
CAGCAATCTACGTGACAAAATGGTTGACACCAAGTTCCCCTGAGACTGCCACGCTTCGCTCGCAGTGACAGGCATAACGTGACCTACTAACAAAAAATCATTCCCCAGGATGGTTATCTTAGAGGAATGATTTTAAGGGGATGTGTAGGTCCGCCTGTTATTTTTATTTTAATCCAAAATCATCAAATGTGAATGGCCTGACCACCTGCGCCTTCCGCTGCCTCCATGATCGCTTCAGTCAGGGTGGGGTGGGCATGCACATTACGGGCAATCTCGTGCGTGGTCAACTCAAAGCGTTGTGCCAGGGTTAATTCAGGCAGCAGTTCGGATACATCCGGTCCAACCATTTGGGCACCGAGGATCTCGCCGTATTTCTTGTCGCTGATGATCTTAACAAAGCCCTGATAATCCCCTAAGCCAAGCGCTTTGCCGTTAGCCTGAAGGGGGAACTCACCTACGGAGACTTCGTAACCCCTCTCCTCAGCTTCCGCTGCAGTGTAGCCAAAAGATGCTGTTTGAGGGAAACAATAGGTTGCCCGGGGCATCATCTTATAATCCAGCTTGACGGTGTCCACCCCAGCGATGTTCTCAGCAGCCACCACGCCCATGGCTTGAGCCACATGCGCCAGGAGCAGCTTGCCGGTCACGTCCCCGATCGCCCAGATGCCTTGGATGTTCGTTGCCATGCGTTCATCGATTTCGATAAAGCCCTTTTCGCTAAGTTTGACGCCAACATCTTCCAATCCCAAACCTTCGCTGTTGGGGCGGAAACCGATCGCCACCAGGGTCAGGTCAGCTTCGATGACCTCCTCACCGTCTTGTGTTTCCACGGTGACCTGCGTCCCCTTGGCGGTCTTCTCCACGCCTTTGACCTTGGACTTGGTCTTCACTTTGATGCCGCGTTTTTGGTAGGCTTTTTCGATCTCTTTACTGACGGAGGGGTCTTCCAACGGCAGCAGGTGATCGAGCATCTCAACGATGGTCACATCCACGCCATACGCGTTCCAGACTGTGGCAAATTCCACACCGATCGCCCCACCGCCGATGATGACGGCGGATTGCGGGAGGGTATCACGCAAAATTGCCGCTTCATAATCGACCACTTTTTCGCCATCCAGTTCCACACCGGGGATGATAAAGGGACGGGAGCCCGTGGCGAGGATGATGTGCTTCCCTTTCAAGCTTTCGACCTCCCCCTCCTCCGGGGTCACTTCAACGGTATCCTTGGCGATCAATTTTGCCGCCCCCATGTGTACGTCAATTTTGTTTTTCTTCATCAAAAAATTGACACCGCGCACCAGCCGATCTGACACCTGGCGGCTGCGTTTATAAGCCACACCATAATCCAATTTGAGATTGTCAAAGCTGAATCCAAACTCCTTGCCGCGTTCGCGCAGGGTATGGGCAACATCCGCACTTTTGATTAGCGCTTTGGAGGGGATGCAGCCAATGTTCAGGCAGACGCCGCCGAGAAAGCGTTTTTCGATGATGGCTGTTTTCAAGCCGAGCTGGGCGCTGCGGATGGCAGCGACATATCCGCCGGGACCGGCACCGATTACAATGACATCATATTCTTTCATGGGTTGGTTCTCACTTTCGTCAGTATTTAATCTTTAGATAGGTAAAATTTCAAAAGGTAACATGCGCTCATTCATTATACCGAAGGTTGTGGATTTATTACTAGAATGATGGAAATTAACATTGTTGAGGTGCAGGGCTTGAGCAAAAAGAAAACGGTTACCAGGATTGGTTTGTGTCCCCTGCTTCAAATATGTCGTCAATAAAATTCTGAAGCCTGCATAGCAGAAAGATTGAAGACAAGGTCAACGTGGTGGATCTAATTTAATTGATGCTAAATTCTGGGATTTAGACCTTTCGTCCCTATCTTTGGTCGAAGATGATTTTAAGATTGTTATCCTTTATAATGTAAAGGGACCTCCATTTATCTCACTTGATTGGCCCATTAATTGCATCAAGATTTATCAATGCCTGAGGTCATTCACCAGGCACCTGTACTGAGATGGTTCCAGTGAAAAGAAAATGACACAAAGACGAATTGAACTCACTCTCCAAGCCCTTGAAGCAATCTTGTCCACCTCGCGTGCGATTGGATTTGTCCTGGTTCGAGGCGAGGATAAATTTGTTAAATCAGGCAGGTTGAGCAAGAAAGGCTTTCAAAACGTGGTTGAGGCACTGCAGCGCCATTGGTTGGGATCGGCTAGCCGCGACTTAAACCGTTATAAGGGACTTTACCTTGACAACGCGTTTTACCTGTTGTATGCAAAATTTCTTCCCCAGAGCGACCATCTTTTGGGATTAATTTACCCATCGCAGACCCCCTTGATCCGTATCCGGCAGGATATGGCAGATTGCATACGAGCGATTCTTGAGGATGGGCAAGGTCTAAAGGCTGTCAAAAGACCGTTGGAACAGTCTTTGCAATTTATTCTGAAGCCTTATCCACAACCTGACCCCGGTGCACAGGTCGATCTCAACCAGGGAAAATACGACTCAGTTATTGATGTGAAAGACGAGGAAGCAGCGGTGAAAACAGAATGGATCCATCCGTATCAGCAGACGGAAGTCAAAAAAGGTGATACCAAGCAAGATTTAATTTCTGATGGGAAATCTGTACCGCCAATGCCAGAAGAGAGTCCAGCTATAAAGTCACGCTCAGATCTGGATGAAATCAGCGCTGAGAGCCCCTGGCTGCGGATCGATGAGGGTTGGCCAATTTCTGGCACAGGCGATCAGGATATTGAAAAACTTTTGGAGGAGAGGGCTCTCACCCTGTCGGAAAAACCCCATCAATGGCAGCCATTAGCTGAGGTAACGCATCAAGAATCGGATTTGGTGAGCATCTTCCAGGAAGATTTCGAGTTGCGGGACGCTGCAGCAGGTTTGAATGCGTGGATGACCTTTAAGGATATCCCCGAGGACCGTTCAGACATCACTTTGAAGGAATCCGACGAAGGAGACGAAACACCTATCGCTGATATCCAGGTGATGCGTGATGAATTAACCGTTTCAAATATTAGTTTTTATCTTGTTCCCTCCTTGGATGCGCATAATTTCTCAGGTGATCTTACCCATCGGTTACGACTTTGGATTCCTGCGATTTGTGAGAAATTTGGCTGGCAGCTGGACATTCTTGATGTTCAGGACAATTATCTCAAGTGGACCTTGCATGATTTTCCAGATGTGTTGATCGACGAGATGCTTCAAATTATTCGCAAGGAAACATCCGAGCGCATTTTTAGTTTTTTTCCAAATTTACGCGAGGGGATTGGTGGAGAGGATTTTTGGGCGTCAGGATACCTGGTGGATAGGCAAAATCGTGAGTTCTCCCCCCAGGATTTGTTAACCCAGATCTCCAAGAGCCGAATGGGTGAGTCCTGATCACAGTTTTCACATCCATTTTTTCTCCGAAAATCTAATCTATTTCTAATCATTTTGCCCTTGCAATATTTTATGAATAGTGCTATATTTATTAGCGTCAAACGTCTGGGTGCCCCCCTCACCCAGGCGTTTGGCGCGTTAATAGCAAAATTTTTATTAGCTAACCTGAAAAATGGGTTATTTCTATAATTATTTCTTAAAAGGTAAACTAGAATAGA
>CAZWDG010000238.1:0-3619 GCA_964633075.1 uncultured Candidatus Brevefilum sp. | reverse complement strand
TCAAAATGAGATTTCACTTGAGGAGGAAATGTATGAAGGAGATTATGGGGAGCAAAATCTAGATTATACGTCACAAATTTTGTCATCAAGAGAAATTTTTGAAACGGTTGGAATCACATTAAGAAACCGACGCGAATTACTCAGTTTGTCCATTGCGGATATACATGAGACCATTCATATCCAGGATAAATACCTTCTAGCGATGGAAGAGGGTCGATTTGACCAACTCCCCTCCCCCGTCCAGACAAGGGGGATGCTCCAAATCTATGCAGAATTTCTCAACCTGGATGTCGATTCAATTTTATTGAAATATGCGGATGGTTTACAGGCAAGGTATCTTGAAAAAAAACAGGAGAGCGCCTTAAAAAACAAATCTAAGACCAAAGAATTGTCATATACAGGCCTCCAACTGAAAAAATTCTTTTCAATTGATCTGTTAGTGATCACGGCTCTATTCTTAGTTTTTGCCGGCTTTGTGATATGGGGTGCGAACCGCATCATGAGCGTCGATGCAACTGAGCCGGCCACAACCAAGCTTCCCGAAGTGTCAGACATTCTCCTGGCTACAGGCTCGCCAACCCCACAAGGATCACCGACATCAGAAACGACTGCAGAAGAAATCCAAGAAAGCACCCCAATAGAAGAGGAAACCACCCCAATTTTCACCCCACTACCAAATAACAACCCTATTAATCTGGTAATCATACCAAGACAACGCGTATGGGTTCAAGTTACATCGGATGCAAGGCTTGTCTATGAAGGGCGTCTATTGCCGGGGAATGCTTATGATTATTCTGGTGATGACCAGGTTGAAGTACTTATCAGCAATGCAGGTGCAGTGCAGGTCTATTTTAACGATGAAGATATCGGTGCCTTGGGCTTGTCAGGTCAAATTGCCGACCTGATCTTTACCAGATCTGGACTGATCCTTCCAACAGCCACCAACACCCCCACCATCACCGAAACACCGAAAGCATCAGCCACACCTACGATCACACCCTCTCCGACACCATCGCCGACACCAACAACCCCATAAGACGATGACCAAAAGCATTAAAAACACCTATCACTTGATCTCCCTAGGTTGCGCAAAAAATCTGGTGGACTCGGAATCCATGGCACAATTGTTAAATCGAACAGGTTTGACGCCAACTTCCTCACAGGAAAGTGCAGAATACCTCATCGTCAACACCTGTGGTTTCCTTGAGGCAGCTCGAGAGGAAGCAATCACCGTGTTGACGGACATCAGCAAGTCCAAAATGCCCTGGCAAAAACTCATCGTGGCCGGTTGTATGACAGAACTTCATCGAGAACAGATCCTGAGTGCCATTCCTGGCATTAATGCTCTGATGGGCACGCGGCGCTGGATGGATATTTTAGAAGTCATAAACCAAATTGAAAAACGAACTGATGAAATCCCTTACGCGCATTTTCCTTACACCCCCACTGTGGGACGTGATGAAAAAGGAACGTACCGTGCTGCTATTCAGGGTGGCAGTGCCTACTTGAAAATCGCCGATGGATGCCGTCGTGCCTGTGCTTATTGTTTGATCCCCCTCATCAAAGGGGATCTGGTCAGCCGACCTATCGAGAAGATCCTCAATGACGCAAAAGCCTTAAGGGATCGTAGGATCAACGAAATCATCCTGATTGCCCAGGACACAACTGATTATGGTCATGACCTTGCGAATAGAATAGGCTTGCTAGGCCTATTGGAACTGCTGCTCAAAGCTGTACCAGAGGTCCCCTGGATCCGGTTGATGTACACCTTTCCGGGGTATGTATCCGAACCTCTTATCCAGCTGATGGCCTCCGAACCGCAGATTCTGCCTTATCTTGATATGCCCCTCCAACATGCAGATCCAAGGGTGTTATCGGCAATGCGACGTCCCAAAGATGTTATCGGTGTGCAAGAGATGCTTCACCACATTCGATCAACGCTGCCAGAGGTATCTTTACGCACAACTTTCATTGTGGGGTATCCGAATGAAGATGATAAAGCTTTTCAAACCCTGATCGATTTTATTCAAAACGTCCAATTTGACCATATAGGTGCCTTCCCTTATTCCTTTGAACCCGGTTCACCTGCAGAGCCCCTGGGTGATCAAATCCCTGAACACGTTAAAATTGAACGACTTGAACACCTGATGCAGATTCAGGCTGGGATTTCATTGGAACGAAATCGGAAGTTTATTGGAAAGAGGATGGACGTTTTGGTTGAAGGGATCGATGAGGAGAATCAAATCGCAATTGGTCGCACCTACAGAGATGCACCTGAAATCGATGGCCTTGTGATCATTGAGGAACCAGCCCCTATTGGTGCGTTGGTCCCTGTGACTATCAAACATGCCATCACCCACGACCTGATTGGGAAGTTGGATAAATCTTAAAATTTTATCCCCCAGAACCTCCAGTGGGTTCTTCCGTGGGTTCTCCCGTAGGTTCTTCTGTGGGTTCTTCCGTGGGCGCTTCTGTTGGTGCCTCCGTGGGCGCTTCGGTCGGAACCTCTGTCGGTGCTGCAGTCGGTGCCTGTGAAGGCGGTTTCTGTGTTGGAATCACAGACGCATCGGTTGGCGTTTCTGTCGGTGGGTTATTGATCAGATAACATTCTTCAAAGACCACATCTCTACTGGATTGTACATTTGGATCTGCTTGGATTTCCAGGGCTTTATCAAAATATTCTTGTGCCAGACAAAATTCACCAGCTGCAGCCAGTTCTTCGGCATATTCAATAGCGCCAATCCGGAACCTTTCCTTGGCTGTCATAAATGTTCCATCCCGTAAGTTGGGTAACATGGGGTAAACCTGTTCAAAATAATAAACAACCTGAGACCAATTTACTGCCCAATAGCTGGCGCCTGTAAGGTACATACGCGTCCAGGTTCGAAAACCCTCAGCAGTCGAATCTAAAGGTGCAAAGCGTTCGGCCAGGGTCAAGTCATAAATACCTGGTTCCAAGCTGCCGTCAACAAGGATTTTCTGGACACCCCGATTGCGCAAGGCAACATACAGCATCCCATCGACTTGGATCGTCTTATAATCTAAATTTTTCTCACGCAATGCCTGCAAGGTCTGAACGGCTGCTTCCCATTCCTCAGCTGATATGTGTTGTTGCGCGGTGGTGAAGAGTTCTTCTTCACCTCGCAGATCAGGCGTGGGCGTATATACCGGCATGGTTGGTGTGGGGGTTGGGAGTGGTGTGGGCGTGACGAAGGTTGAAATTTTCAACAATGTCTGGCTATACAAATCCCCCACTTCAGCCAATTCTTCCTCGCTCATAAAAGGCGCCATTTCTTCCAATATCCAGTCCAACCGTCCTTTAGCAACTTCATAGCGCCCTTCTTCAATGTCCAGTTTTGCACCTGCCAACTGCGCTTGTATTTTTGGAGAAGCCTGGGTTTCAGCTAGTTCCACGCGATCATCAATACCTTTGGGAATCCCTAAAAGCGCACCAGCAAGAACAATTAACAAAGATAGAAAAGCACCAATAAAGAACCAGGACGAGCGCCGTTCAAAAAATTTCTTCTTAGGTTTTTTGACCACTTCATTTTTAACTGGTTGTGTATTATCCAATTCATTTTCAGACATAGGCAAAATTATACCTTAATCCAATTAAAGG
>CAZWDG010000237.1:0-3630 GCA_964633075.1 uncultured Candidatus Brevefilum sp. | reverse complement strand
TTGTTCAATCCATTATGAATGCTCCTTAAACGATAAGATTAAGATGTTTGATGGGCTTTTACAGCCCCTCCAATGTACACACAAGCAAGTAATGTAAAGATATATGCTTGTAAAACCCCGGTAAAGATGCTGAACAGCATCATCGGTACCGGAACGACAAAAGGCGATATGATAAACAGAATCGCGATGATAATTTCTTCACCTAAGATGTTGCCAAACAAGCGGAAGGAAAGAGAAAATGTTCGGGCAATTTCACTGGCAATTTCAATGGGTAACATAAGAAAGATAGGCTCAACATAATGTTTCAAATATCCCCAAAAACCGCGCGTTCGAATGCCGAAATAGGGCACTGAGATAAACACGACGAGAGCCATAGCAACCGGTGTATTAATATCCGGTGTAGGGGAATGAAGACCGGGAATTAATCCTTCTAAATTCGCAACGCCCACAAAAATAGCCATTGAGGCGATTATGGGTAAGAATAGGCCTGTGTCCTTTGTGCCAATGTTTTGGGTGATAATCCCCTGGATGGCTTCTATGAGCCATTCAATCGCATTTTGGAGCATGCCGGGTCGTACTTTTAGGGAACGACCCAAAAAATAAGCACCGACTCCCAGAGCAAGGATCATAATCCAGGTATTCACGACCGTTGTGGTGACCTGAATGGGTCCAATCGCAAAAACCAGTCGGGGTGAAATTTCCTCTTCAACGGGTTTTGCTTCATACCCTGTGTTTTTTCGGATTTGAAAACTGATCAATGCTAAAACAAGGATGATAGTAAAGATTATCACTGTTGTGATTGGCTTCTTATTTATTCCCTGCATGAGCTTTCTTGTCCTTTGATTTCACTTTCCTGGCGGCAGGTTTCTGATGTCCATGTTCGACATACAAATTGTACAAATTCGAAAAGGCAATGATCACACCCAGAACTAAAAGGCTTAACGTCCATGTCAGCTCGCTGCCGTTGCGATTATCAATATAATGACCCAGCAACACCCCACCAACGATTGGAATCACCAAATTCCATGCCAGGGTCGATGCTTCAGCGACAAGGTTCATGAAACTACTCGCTTTTGATTCGGGTTTTTCAGGAATTTGATCTGAGTTCTTCTCCATGGACTCGCCTGTTTCTTTTGGATTTTGATTTTCGATTGAACTCATGTGTGTCTGTCCGAAATCTCAGCCTCTTGGATAGACTTCTCCAGGGAGAGTCTGATCTGGTTGAACTCCAAATCGGCTTCTTTGGCAATTTTTTCCAATTTTATAGCTTGTTGCTCTAACTCCTTTTGAACGGTCAACAGATCATCACCTTCTTCAGCTGCGGCTGTTAGAATGAGTACTTTTGTGCGTTCATTTGGGTCCTGTTTAACTTCAACCGACCCTTGATAGAGTGCAATATACCGCTTGATATTATCTTTTGTATAATGAACGATACCTGATCGGATGTAAGAGATCATAGGTGCATGACCAGGCAGGATTCCCCACCAGCCATCGGGAAGCAACACACGCATGGCATCAGCCGATGTGTTGAGCACACTCTTGTCTGGTGTTAAAACCTGCAAAGCCATTGTTGCCATTTCAATCTTAACCTTCTTTTATGAAAACTATTATCATCATGATCTTTTTTGATATGCCTGCAAGACTTGATCAATGGTTCCGGTCATATAAAATAGTCTCTCAGGAATATTGTCCACTTGACCATCCAGAATCATCTCGAATCCATGCAGGGTGTCTTCAATAGTAATAAAAACACCTTTTCTGCCAGTAAAGGCTTGAGCAACGAAAAAAGGCTGGGTTAAGAAGCGCTGTATCTTACGTGCTCGTTGAACCAGTAATCGATCTTCTTCAGCCAACTCTTCCATGCCAAGAATGGCAATGACATCCCGTAATTCCTTGTAACGAGCCAGCGTTTCCCGCACTCTCGTAGCAACTTCGTAATGGTGCTTTCCGACAATTCTTGGTGTTAATAATCGCGACCCAGATTCCAGCGGATCCACAGCAGGATACAATCCCTGGCTGGCTAACTGTCTTGAGAGAACCACCGTGGCATCAAGGTGTGAGAATGTGGCAGCGGGGGCGGGATCGGTCAGGTCATCAGCAGGAACATAGATCGCCTGGATGGATGTGATGGCACCATCCTTTGTTGAGACAATTCGCTCTTCTAACTCCCCAACTTCTGTGGCAAGGGTCGGCTGATAGCCAACAGCACTTGTCATCCTACCCAGCAACGCTGAGACTTCACCGCCTGCCTGGATATAGCGAAAAATATTATCAATAAACAGCAACACATCTTGCCCCTGTGTGTCTCGAAAATATTCTGCCATGGTCAACGCTGTGAAAGCAGCGCGGAAACGAGCACCAGGCGGTTCGTTCATCTCACCAAAAACGAGGATGGCATCCTTAAGAACATCTGAGCGTTTCATCTGTAGATAGAGATCATTGCCCTCCCGGGTGCGTTCACCGACACCAGCAAATACCGAAAACCCCTTGTGTTCTGCGGAGGTATGCCGAATCATCTCCATGATGAGCAGCGTTTTTCCCACACCCGCACCACCCAGAAGGCCAACTTTTCCACCGCTGACAAAGGGCGCTAAAAGGTCGATCACTTTCAAACCTGTGACAAAGAGCTCGCTTGAAGGGCGTTGTTCAACATATGGTGGGGTTGGTTGATGGATCCCCATCCGAACGACATCCTCAGGAAGTGGGGGGCCATTGTCAATGATTTCTCCTAACACGTTAAACGCTCTTCCGCGTGTGGCCTCCCCGACCGGAACCATGATTTGAGCGTCTGTATCATAAACAATCATATCCCGGCGTAAGCCTTCTGGAGACTCCATGGTTACACCGCGCACTGTTTGCTCATCAAGATGCTCAAGCACCTCCATTGTGACGACGTGATCATTCGCTGGAATGATGAGAGCGGTTTGCAGACGAGGTAATTTTTTATCGGCAAAGCGCACATCAATAACAGGACCAATCATGCGAATGATCCTGCCGATATGTTGCTGCGATTGTGCTTGGGAATTCATCTTAAATTGAACCTACAGGATTCAAATTGTTTCGTATTACAAAATGAAAGCTTGCCTTAATTCATTGATCGCTTTTTCCAGATCTTTGTCTTCAATCATACAGGTGACGGATGAGACAGATGAACTGATACCAAGAATGTTGATATCATTGTCTCCTAAGGTTTTAAACATATGGCCAGCAATCACTTGGCTTTCTTCAAAATCCAGGCTGGAAATGCAAACTAAAGCCACATGCTGATCATGGATGACCGATTGACTGCCAACCATCTCATGCAGCTCTTGCGTGATCTTAAGGGCTGCATCAAAATTATCCCGATCCACACAGACGAGGATATGATCGTATTTATCACCATCATAGAGATTGACAATCAATTCTACATGGATGTCTGCATCAGCCAGATTTGAAAAATAGCGACCGCCAATCCCCGGCTGGGTGGGTATGCCAATCAGTCCAACCATGCTGATGTGACCTTTATAGATTAAACCGCCAGTTTCTATTCTTTGTGGATCTGTCATAACCTTTAACCTAACTTGATGATTTATTTACGATAATATCTTATAAAGTGGTGTAAAAAGGTTGACGAAATAGTCATCTTGTGCT
>CAZWDG010000236.1:0-3655 GCA_964633075.1 uncultured Candidatus Brevefilum sp. | reverse complement strand
ACCTGCAGAGAGGTGCACCCCGTTGGTGTTGATATTCACCTCGATCTGTCCGAAGCGGTCAGGATCTGCATACAGTAAACCACGGATAGAGTTTGGTTTGGCACGTTCGGGGAAGGTGTCGCCGACAAGATCAAATTTTAAAGCTCTCCAATCCGCGTTGGTGTGCAGAAGCATCAACAAAATCCGGTGATCTTTACGGGTGAAGTGCTGCAATTGGGAAGGATGAAATCCATTGATCAGAATTATCGGCACACCTTGAAACGTGTCTTCGATGAAGTAGAAACCACTTCGTAACTTGTTGGCTTCCTGTGCAAACCAGACTTCAGAAAGTTCGCGCACATCCGTATCGAAAGCCTCTAAGAACTCATGCCCACCTAAAACTTGATGTTTACCCAAATCTTCTTTTCCAAGTCTTTCGAAGATTTGATCGCGAGTGGCAGGATCAACCAGCTGGGAAGCTTGACGCGAGAGCTGGTTGATAAAACCGTAGTGGCGGTTCATAATCGCTGATTCTTCGAGAAAAGTCCCTGGGACAATGGCAGTCCCATGAATTTTTACATTGAATTCTTTAAATTTATCGTCAATCAACTGCAGGCTGTTTCTGATAGTGCGCTTATCCGCCACATCAACCAGCTCAGGTTTTGTGAAGAAGACCAGTTCATTTTGCGTCTTGGTCTGGCCAACCCGGATTTTTTGAAGGATCTGAGCCTCCTGAGCGGTTTTGAGTTTCTCAATGATTTCTTTGTTGATGATCCCGGGTTTTGACAAAGTCGCCTCGCTTTCGTTGTATTCATCATTATACCCAGAACCGGACTTGAAAATAAAAGAATGCAGCTATCCGGAAATCAGATAGCTGCAATTGCGTTAAGATGATTTTGATTGATCAAGGAGAATAGCAAATCGTATAAGTATTCAATAATTTTTCCGTTCCAGTCGTATTCCTGGCAAAGTTTTGCCAGCCGTTGCCAGTTTTAGTTGTATTGTAAATGATCACCCCGCTATTGGTAACAAAGCCGCCACCAGTGACGATTGACCCTGCAGGACAGGCCTTCACTGCATTCGCAACGTCATCGGCTGGTACTGGCACAATGGTTTCACTGACTTCGGTCGTGGAACCAGGCACCCCAGCCAGACACACTGCATAAATGTTAACCAACGGATCGGAGCTGTCTGTGTTATTGACATAAATCTGCCAACCATTGCCAGATTTTTTTGAATTATAAATTTCAACAGGAAAAGTGGATCCGATAATCCATCCGCCACCAGTGACGATCGATCCTGAAGGGCAGTTGACGACCAGTTGGGTCACATCATTGGGATTGATATGTAATTGGTATAGTTCCTGGGTGACTGAACCACCGGAATTGAACAAACAGGTGGCGTAGACGTTCATAAGTTTTGGACTGCCTGTTGCATTATAACCATACACACGCCAACCGTTACCGTCCATCATCGAATGATAAATTCGCAATCCATTGGCAGCTGCAAACCCGCCGGAAACCACCAGTGATCCTGCAGGGCAGGTAACTGTCTTGCTCCCAGAACTCCCTGCAGGGATAGATATTTGTTCGCCTATTTGTTCAACTGAAATTGGTAGGGATGTATGCGTGGGAGTGGGCGTGACCGTATTGGTCGGCGTATTGGTGAGGGTATGGGTGGGCGTCAGGGTAAAGGTTGCGGTGGGTGAAGGTGTCTCCGTTGGTAGCTGTGGAACGATAATCGTCAGGGTCAGTTCAGGACCGATCGCTGTACCGTCATCGTCAACAATCCGCCAGACAGCAGAATAGGTTCCAGGAGCGGCGGGGGCGGTCATTTGAACCGTAATATCGGCGTTGGCTCCTGCGCTGATGATTGGCAGGGCTTGAGGTGAATTGGCTCCTAAGAGATGACCGCTGATGTGCATGATTTGATAGCCAATCCAATCGCACGTCCCACTATTGTTGACACGCCAGATTTTTGTGAAATTCGATCCCGCAGAGAGATAGGAATTGATCGGGATGGTCACATCGCCGATAAAATTAGCCCCTTTTGTGCATGCAACCTGGGCGGTCTGGGTTTGGGGAAACCCTTCTGGCGTTGCCGAGACCGTGGGTGTGACTGTGATAACCGCTTCGCTAATGGCCGGAACAACTTGAAGAGAAACACTAACCAATTCAGAGGCTATGTCCCTGGTGTCGATCGCAATCACCGAAACGATCACATTGCCTTCTTGTTGAGGGATCCAGGGCTGGTCGGAAGTATATTCGACGGGATTACCGCTGGGTGGTGTGTCGATGTGTGTCAATTCTCCGTTTACATATAGGTGCACCGCCTTGATGCCTTGGGGCGAAGTTGCCAGGGCGATGATGCGTGTTTCCTGGTTCAGGACAACGGATTGCCCAGTCTCATGACTGGTGATCGTTACAGTCACTCTGGCACGCCCTGGGAAATTACAGCTCATCAGTGTCAGCAGAATGACTGTGATAAGAACGATGGATTTGGGGAATCGATGCTGGTTCATGTTGTTCTCTTTGTTGTGCTAATGATCATTAAACAGGTGGGGAATTTCTTGGTAGATTGTCATCACGATCTGTTGAGAATAGCTCGAGTTGTTCTGAAAGGTCATCTTCTTTCCAGGCTTCGATGATCGAGCCATCTTCCAAAATATGGAGTACTTTGACGCCAGATTTAAGCAAGGTCTGAGCAACCGTATGCTGACGATGACAATTGGCCGGATCCCCTTCAGAACATAAAAGTGCCAGCCTGTCACGCATTGAAAGCTGCAATAATACTTGGATCGCGTCGTCATAAATTTTTTCAGGTGTGATACCTTGTTGTCTTGTGTAGTTTTCAATGGATTTCTTCTTGCCGCCCAGTTTATGCCCCAAATAGGTGTAACGGATCCTGAAGGGCTTGAGGATCTCAGAGAGGCGCGATTTATTACTCCAGGGAGCGTGTCGGCTGTAAGGAATGCTGCGGATGTCGATGATGTGGTTGATGTTATTCGCCTGGATGTGTGAAATGAATCTCATGAAACTGAGATTGCTATGCCCTACGGTGAAAATCGTTTGCTGCATACTCTATTATAGTAATAAAATGGGGTTAAAAGCAAATATTTGGTTGAATTTGGGCTTGTTTTGATCAGATTAGATCCAGGTCAGCCTATAAGCCGCATTCTGTCTGGTGGGAAATCCCACCTGGATGGACATCTATCTAGGTTGATGGTTACCCATCAGCTCAAGCGGTCTACCCGGAGATGATTGGGAACCGGGCTGTTCCCGTCCACAAAGAACTTCTCTCCTGCTTGACCTTGCACCGCATGGGGGTTACCTGGCCGGGCACATTACTATGCCCGCCGGTGGTCTCTTACACCGCCTTTTCACCCTTACTTTGCCTGATGGCAAAGCGGTATGTTTTCTGTGGCCCTGTTCCAAACGTTTACACGCTTCCGGGTGTTACCCGGCATGTTGCCCTGTGGTGTGCGGACTTTCCTCGGGTGCGGAGCACACGCGGCCATCCAGCCGACCTGGATCGGACTTAAATTATACGATTAATTAAGGGGAATGGTGAGTGGTGGGTCTGCGGTATTCGGTATTAGGTAAGAGGTATTAGGAAAAAATCAAAGAAATTATCGCAGTTTTGTTGAGAAACTTGACAAAAATGGTCATATTAAAGT
>CAZWDG010000235.1:0-3661 GCA_964633075.1 uncultured Candidatus Brevefilum sp. | reverse complement strand
TTTTATACCTATGCAGAAAAATACATTAATGACACCGCAGAGCTCCTGATCCCTGCCCCGATTTCTCAGGCGATGATGACGAAGATTCAACAATTGGCCGTCAAGGCCTACACAGCCACGGATTGTGCTGGCATGGCCAGGGTCGATTTTCTCATTGATCAAGAAAATGATCAGTTGTATTTGGGTGAGATCAATACTATTCCCGGTTTCACGAAGATCAGCATGTACCCCAAACTCTGGGAAGCATCCGGTCTGCCTTATCCAGATCTCATTGAAAAATTGATTGAACTCGCTCTGGTCAGGAAGGCACAGCGCGACGAAACAGAAAGGGAATTTAGAAGTTAGTATGGCAAAACGCCAGAAAGTTGCGAGCACTCGGGCTGAAAAAATCAGAGCCCAAGGGAAGCAAAACCCTAATAAAACCGTGAAGCCCCCCTTGACGAGCAGTGCCACGCGGAAACAAAACAAAGTCCGTGTGCCGGTAACCCGTCGCAGTACCTCAACAATGCCTGTCATCAACCGCAAGCGGAATCAGGTGCATGTGCCTTTGAAGAAAAAAGGCGCTGAATTACAGCTGCCGGCTTTTCCCAGGCTTCGGTTGGGTTGGCGGCTCATTTCAGGCGCTGTTTTTGCGCTCTCACTGGCTATGGTCATCAGCTTTTCAAGCCTGAGTGCGTTCCAGGTCAGCTCGATTGACCTTAGAGGTGCGCAACGCCTGGATGCAGGGCTTGTCCTCGAGCAAGTCGACATCATTGGAGAAGGGATCATCAAAGTACAGCCAGAAGAAACAGCTGAGAAGATTCAAGCACTCTTTCCGAGTTTAAGCAGCGTGCGGGTTTCGGTCGGCATCCCAGCATCTGTTACCCTTCGTGTAACTGAGCGGCAACCGCTGATCCTCTGGCAGGGCGACTCCGATTCGCTTTGGATTGATGCGGAAGGCGTTATGTTTCCCATCATGGGAGAAGCTGAAGTCACCATGACCGTGATGGCAAAGAGTACGCCCCCAGCAGCGGCAATAGCTGAAGAAGATGAACCAGGTGCCTTGGAAGAAGAGACAACCCAAGCGGATGAAAATGAAGATGTGATCTCAATTGCAGGGATGCCTCCACAAAAATACCCACGTACAACCCCCGAATTTATTCAGGGTATTTTATCCCTCAAAAATTACATACCAGAAGGCAGCTCCTTGCAATATGATCCACAATTTGGATTGGGGTGGCAAGATACCCAAGGATGGCTGGTTTACTTTGGCAAGGATGTTCAGAATATCGACCTCAAACTTGCAGAATATCAAACAATCCTCGCTGCTCTGAGATCGGAAAATATCACCCCGGCTTTGATCAGCCTTGAATTTCTGCATGCCCCCTTTTATCGACTGGAGTAGTGAGCATGGATGAACCAATTATTGTCGGAATCGACATAGGAACAAGTAAAATATGTACCTTGGTTGCCAGGGTTGAAGATGGCGCCAATTTGCGCATTCTTGGTGTCGGCATCGAACCCTCACAGGGGCTTCGCAAAGGCACTGTGGTGGATATCAATGCTGCCGCCATGGCTATCTCAAGATCTGTTGAGAAAGCAGAACGCACCTCAGGATTTGAAATCAACTCAGCTCTCGTCAGCCTGGCGGGATCGCATGTCTCTTCGATCAACAGTCGCGGGGTGGTTGGGATCACCGGCGGGATCGTTGACCTTGAGGACATTGAACGTGCCCTAGATGCCGCCCAGGCAGTGGCCATCCCGCACAACAGAGAAATTATTCATGTGATCCAACGCGGATTTATCATTGACGGGCAGGATGGCATCCGCACTCCGGTCGGCATGCACGGTTACCGCTTGGAAGTCGAAGCACATATTATCACAGCTTCATCCTCAACCGTTGAGAACTTACGCCAGTGCGTCGGCGCTTCTGGCATCGAGGTTTCCCAATTTGTGCTCAATCCACTCGCCTCTGGAGAGATCGTCCTTTCTGAGACCGAACGCCAGATGGGCGTTGCGGTTGTGGATATCGGCGGCGGGACAACGGACATGGCCATCTATATTGACGGTGATGTCTGGCATACGATGGTTTTGGCAGTCGGCGGCAACCATGTGACCTCTGATATCGCCCACGGCTTGCGTCTGCCCATATCGCAGGCAGAAGAGGTCAAATTAAAATTTGGACATGCTTTACAATCAGAGGTCAACCCTGAGGAGCAATTTTCCATTCGCGGCTTCGGTGCGGATGCTCCAACCAGGATCAACCGCGTAGACTTGGCAAATATCATTGAAGCCCGTATGGAGGAAATCTTCTACCTGGTGTTGCAGGAGATTCGCCGCTCTGGATACGACGGTCTGTTGCCAGCTGGAGTTGTCCTCACCGGTGGTTCCAGCCTGTTACCCGGCACACGCCAGTTAGCGGCTCGGGTTATGGGCTTGCCTGCCCGGATTGCCAAACCCCAAAACCTGATCGGTTTGACGGACCAGCTTGATTCACCCGCCTACTCCACCAGTGTCGGCCTTCTGGAATGGGCTTTACTGATGAGTGAGGTCGGTCAATTTATTAATCAACGTAAGCCAAAGCAAGTGAATAATTGGCCTGAAAAACTTAAGGATCTTCTCAGGCGTTTGCTGCCCTGAGTTTTTTAAGATAATAAATCGTTATTGAGTCAAAAAAGAGGAGTTTATGATGGATACAAATTTACAACCGGAGTCATTTGCAAGAATCAAAGTAGTAGGGATTGGAGGCGGCGGCTGTAACGCTGTCAACCGGATGATCGATGAAGGCTTAACCGGCATCGAATTCATCTCCGTCAATACCGATGCCCAGGCGCTGCAATTCTCTAAAGCAAAGACGCGCGTCCGCATTGGCGACAAGACCACTCGCGGCCTTGGCGCTGGTGGGGATCCACGGATCGGACGCCTGGCAGCGGAAGAATCTGCTGAGGAATTATACGAGGTGCTCAAGGGCAGCGATATGGTCTTTGTGACCGCTGGACTTGGTGGCGGGACGGGCACTGGTGCCGCCCCTGTCGTCGCCCAGATTGGAAAGGAAATCGGGGCATTGACCATCGGTGTGGTCACCCGCCCCTTCACCTTCGAGGGGACCCATCGAGCAAAAGCGGCTGAAGCGGGTACATCCATGCTTAAAGAGCACGCAGACACCTTGATCATCATCCCCAACGATCGTTTGCTCCAGATTGTGGATAAGCGCTCGGGTTTGCAGGATGCCTTCAGGGTTGCAGATGATGTCCTCCGACAGGGCATCCAGGGCATCTCAGAACTTATCACTGTTCCCGGTTTGATCAACCTGGACTTCGCTGATGTTCGCACAATCATGTCTGAAGGTGGGGCTGCCTTGATGGCTGTCGGACAGGCAAGCGGTGAGGAACGTGCTGTTAAAGCCGCTGAAGCGGCTATCTCCAATCAATTGCTGGATGTGACCATTGATGGTGCGCGGGGCATTTTGTTCAATGTCACTGGCGGTGAAGACTTGAAGCTCTTTGAGGTCAACCAGGCTGCAGCAATTATCAAAGAGACAGCCCATCCAGAGGTCAACCTGATCTTTGGTGCTGTGATCGACGAAAAGATGGGAGAGAACCTGCGTATTACGGTTATCGCCACCGGATTCGAAGGGACAAGCATCAACACAGCCATGAAACAAGTCGAAATCAGCCAGAGT
>CAZWDG010000234.1:0-3667 GCA_964633075.1 uncultured Candidatus Brevefilum sp. | reverse complement strand
ATTATGTAGGGGCGACGCATGCGTCGCCCCTACGCCGTAATCAAATTTTTGCTTGGTGTGATATTCAACTCTCTCTTAATTGTAGGTCACGCACCTGATGGGCGCCTGACAATTGAGGGCGAGATCAAAAAATGTCACGCGTTGCTGGGAACCTTAGAAGGAGCAAGGTAAAGGTAGGACACACAACGCATGACCTACAAAAGATAAGAAACGTAGTAATTCCATTCGGATTGGTATAACTTCGATCTTCCGTATTCTGGTTTCATCATGAAAACTCGTGTGATCCGGAAAATGTAAAAAAATAGACCTTTCGATATGTACAAACAGCTTTTAGAAACGCACATTCTGGTATACTTTTGAAGTGATAATATTAATCAACTACCTTTTTAATATCGTCATTTTTATGTTCCCTTAATGGAAGGATATCGCATATGGAAAAAAATGAATCTTTGAAACTTTATCGAGAGATGGTTATCATCCGCCGATTGGAAGAGCGCGCTGCTGAGCTTTATCAACAGGGCAAGATCGGCGGATTTTTGCATTTATACATCGGCCAGGAGGCGGTCAGCGCGGGAATAGGATCCGTACGTCAACCGCAGGACCGATTGATCACTGCTTACCGTGATCATGGGTGGGCGATCAGCGCCGGGATTGACCCTAAAGTTGTTATGGCAGAGCTTCTAGGCAGGGTAGATGGCTGCTCGCAGGGCAAGGGAGGCTCGATGCATATGGCGGATACAGCATTGAACTTCTGGGGTGGTCACGCAATTGTCGGTTCGCACATCCCAATTGCGGCAGGATTGGCGCTGGGCGATGTCTATCAGGGAAATGACGATGCCGTCACGATATGCATGTTTGGCGATGGCGCAACCAATATTGGCTTTTTCCACGAAGGGCTTAACCTGAGCAAGGTCTGGCATTTACCGGTCTTGTGGGTGTGTGAGAATAACCAATATGGGATGGGGACAGCTGTGGAGCGTGCCTCAGCGGTCTCAGAAATTCGCCAAAAAGCTGAGGGTTATGGCATGCCAAACGAGCGCATCGATGGGATGGACGTGATACAAGTCCGAGAGGATGTCTCCCGTGTACTGAAAACAATTCGCGAAGAAGGTGGTCCTTATCTATTAGAAATCATGACCTACCGTTACCGTGGGCATTCCATGGGCGATCCTGAGCGCTATCGGGCGAAGGATGAAGTCAAGAAATGGGAAGAGGAAGACCCGATTGGGATCTTCCGGAAGTATTTACTTGGGGAAAAAATTGCCACAGAAGTAGAGCTGGATCAGCAGGACAGCGAAGCCGAAAAGATCGTTGAAGAGGCGGTCCAGTTTGCTGAAGCCAGCCCCAATCCAGGTCAGGAAACCCTCTTTGAGCATATTTATGCAGAACCGACACCTGTAGAATACCGGGGTTATCGGTTGGAACAGGAAAGCGAGGAAAATTAAGATGTCACGAATTACCATGCGAGAAGCTATTTCTCAGGCGCTTTGGGAGGAGATGGAACGTGATGAAAAGGTTTTCATCATGGGTGAAGAGGTCGGAGTGTGGGGCGGTACCTATGCTGTCACCAAGGGTTTTTATGATCATTTTGGCCCCGAACGAGTACGGGATACCCCCATTGCTGAGACCGCCATCGTCGGGGGTGCCATCGGCGCTGCTTTAACAGGTTTACGACCGATAGCAGAATTAATGACCATCAACTTTGCTTTCGTGGCAATGGATCACATTGTCAACGAGGCAGCCAAACTACATTATATGTTTGCTGGACAATTTAAATTACCCCTTGTGATCCGTGCGACGAGCGGCGGCGGCCGTCAACTGGCAGCGACGCATTCACAAACCCCCGATGCGATCTTTGCGCATTTTCCGGGTTTAAAAGTCGTCTCTCCAGGGACACCGGCGGATGCCAAGGGATTGCTCAAGAGCGCCATTCGCAGTGATGACCCGGTCTTATTCATAGAAAACGCCACGCTCTACCAAGCACGCGGTGAGGTGCCCGAGGGTGAGGAACACCTGGAGCCATTGGGCAAGTCGAAAATCCAACGTGAGGGGAATGATGTGACCATCGTGGCTTATTCCAAGATGGTGCAGGCAGCGCTGCAAGCTGCAGAGATGCTGGCGCAAGATGGGATCGAAGCCGAGGTGGTGGATCTGCGTTCGCTGCGTCCCCTGGATATGGGACCGGTGATTGATTCTTTCAAACGCACCAACCGAGCTGTTGTAGCGGAAGAGGGTTGGCGATCTTATGGGGTGGGTTCAGAGGTGGCAGCTCGGATCTATGAATTGGCTTTTGATTATGTGGATGCGCCGGTCAAGCGCGTGGCACAGGCTGAAGTGCCGCTGCCTTACAACGCGGATCTAGAACAACTGGCATTGCCCCAAACAGAGGATATTTATCACGCAGCGAAGGAGGTTGTATATGGCTGAATTGGTAACCATGCCCAAATTGGGCTTTGATATGGCGGAGGGGACGCTGGTGCGTTGGGTGAAGGCTGAAGGAGATGCTGTAACCAAAGGTGAGGTGATCGCTGAGATTGAAACTGACAAGGCGACGGTCGAGGTCGAATCGAGTGTTGCCGGTGTGATGTTTCGGCATCTCGTTGATGAGGAGACAACCTTGCCCGTCAACGCCCCGATTGCTGTGATCGCTGAGGAAGGCGAAGAACCCTCGCAGGATGAGATCGAAGGATTGGTGCGTGCAGCAGGGGGCCAACCTGTGTCGAAAAAGGTCAAAGCTGAAAAGGAAATGAAAGTTGAAGAAGAAGGGACACCAGTTGTAGAAGCTCCTCAGGAAGAAACAGGCGCCCGACCGGCAGGCGGCGTACGCTCTTCACCCTTGGCAAGACGGATTGCGGAGGATAAGGACATCGACCTGGCAGAGGTGGAAGGCAGCGGTCCTCAAGGTCGAATTGTTAAGAAAGATGTAGAAGCTTATCTTGAGTCGATGCGTGAGGGTGGGCGTGAAGCGGAAGCTGAAGTGGTCGGCAAAGCATTACAACCAGTGAAGACCTTTAGCCTGGGTGAAGTCCCTGAGGATGAGGTGATCGAGATGAGCCGGTTGCGCCAGGCGATCGGTCGACGCATGCAGGATTCCAATCAGAATTTTCCACATTTCTATCTGACACGAGATTATCGAACCGGATCACTGATGGCATTGCGTAAGGAGCTTAACCAGCTGCTGCCTGAGACCGATAAGCTTTCTGTCAATGACTTTATCCTCAAAGCGGTTGCATTGGCTTTGCGACAGTATCCCAACTTGAACGCCTCGATTGAAGATGATTCGCATATTCACCGTTATGGTCACGTCAACATCGGCGTGGCGGTTGCGGTGGAGGGCGGTTTGATGACGGTGGTTGTTCGGGACGCTGATCAAAAACCGATCCGGTTGATCGCACGCGAAGTGCGAGAGATGGCGGGTCGGGCGCGCGAGGGCAAGGTGCGCAATGATGACATCATGGGGTCAACCTTCTCGATCAGCAACCTGGGGATGTATGGGATCGATAATTTTGCGGCGATCATTAATCCCCCTGAAGCCGCCATCCTGGCGGTGAGTGCCGTACAGGAGGTACCCGTCGTCGAAGAGGGTGAACTGCGGGTGGGCTCTCGTATGAAAGCCACCTTGTCAGCCGATCATCGGGTGACAGATGGGGCTGAAGCGGCTGAATTT
>CAZWDG010000233.1:0-3689 GCA_964633075.1 uncultured Candidatus Brevefilum sp. | reverse complement strand
ATATCACACCAAATCATCTTGACCGACATAAAAATATCGAAACATACACAAAAGCGAAAGCAAATATATTACGTTATCAATCCTTGACGGATACTGCTGTGCTTAACCACGAGGATTCAGGTTCAATGAATCTCGAACCGCTGGTTAAGGGGCAAATATTCACATTTGGGATCGAAAAGACAAATCGCAATTTTCCATGCGTGTACTGTGCGGAGGATAAGATCACGATCAGTAAAAAAGAGGGAGACACCTCTGTGATGCGAAGAGATGAAATCCATTTACGCGGCGAGCACAATTTACTTAACGCTTTGGCAAGCTGCGCAGCAGCATTAGCAGCAGGATTCAGCCCTCAGGCAATGCGTTTGGGAATCATGAATGTGCAAGGCATTCCACACAGGCTGGAGTTTGTGCGTGAATGGGAAAAAACTCAATGGTTCAATGATTCAATTGCCACAACGCCAGAACGCGTGATGGCCTCAATTCTTTCCTTTGAACAACCACTGGTTCTCCTGCTGGGGGGACGGGATAAAAACCTGCCCTGGGGAGATCTGGTGGATCTGATTCATCACCGCGTCAAACATGTGATTCTTTTCGGTGAATCGGTTGAATTAATTTCAAATGCCCTGGGTAATGCAGGTGGACATGAATTACCACTCAGTATTACCAAATGCCCCTCTTTATTTATCGCTGTACAAACTGCTGCAAAAATTGCAGAACCTGGTGATGTGGTCTTATTGGCACCTGGGGGAACCAGTTTTGACGAATTTCACGATTTTGAGGACCGAGGGCACAGATTTTGCCAATGGGTTCAAGAATTAACATGATGCCACAAAAACAAAACACTCATTTTCAAAGAAAAACACATCCATTGCACCTGAGTATCGATGGTCCTTTATTAATCATCGTGTTATCACTCCTGGCGATAGGATTATTGTTCGTATATTCTTCAAGTTGGGAATTTGCACTCCAACAGGAAAAGGAACCTTCCTATTTCTTGAAGAAACAAATTTCTTCCATCGCAGTAGGTATTGGTGGAGCAATAGTTGCTTTCTATTTCGATTACCACCGAATGCAGAAATTGGTTAAGTATATGGTTTTGGGAACCCTTTTCCTGCTATTCCTGGTTAGCATCATCCTTGGTGAAACTCGCCTGGGAGCGACCCGTGCTCTCTGGCAAGGGTCATATCAACCTTCTGAGCTGGCAAAACTAGTGATCATCATCTATTTGGCTTTCTGGGTGGATTCAAAGAAAAAAAATATCAACACCTTTTCTTTTGGCTTAATCCCACTCATGGTCATCATTGGATTATTTTGTGGATTGATCGTACTTCAACCAGATATTAGCGCAGCAGCAACGATTTTTATCCTTGGGGCGGTTATGTTTTTCCTCGGTGGCGCTAATAACAAGCAGATCGCAAGGGTATCAGGCGCGGCGTTACTTGCAGGATTGGGTGTAGCCCTGTTGCATCCTACGGGCAAGACCAGGATCAGCGAATATCTCTCAGGATTAAGAAATCCAATTGAGGGCTCATATCATATGATCCGTTCGATTGAAGGAATTGTCAAAGGTGGTTTGTTTGGTGCCGGGATAGGCATGTCAACTGTTAAATTCACTAAATTGCCCTTTGCACCTACTGACTCAATCTTCGCTGTGATATCTGAAGAAGTGGGATTAATTGGAAGCAGTATCTTAATTTTGCTCTTTGTTTTATTGTTCTGGCGCGGACTGAGAATTGCCAATCACGCACCGGATTTTTTAGGCAAACTTTTAGCCAGTGGCATCTCGATTTGGATCTTTCTGGAAGCCATGATTAATATTGGTGTAATGGTAAATATCATCCCATTTGCCGGAAATGCATTACCACTCATCAGCTATGGAGGATCAAGTATTGCCACTGTGCTTACCAGCATTGGCATACTGATGGGTATTGCACGCCTCACCAGATTGCAAGACGATAAACAGGAAGGGAGAATCAGCCATGCGGTTGTTGATCTGCGCGGGAATGACAGGTGGCGGGATATACCCCGCTCTCGCCGTTCAGCAGACACTAAACGTTAAAAATTTAAAGACGTTATGGATCACTGGTGAAAGTGATATGGAAAGCAAAATATTGAAAGAATATCATATAGAAACAGCTGCCATCCCATCTGCGGGTTTACATGGTGTGGGGTTAAGAAATTTACCGAAGAATTCTTGGCTCATTTTGCAGGGCTATTTCAAAGCAAGGCGCATAATTCATGAATTTAGTCCAGATGTTCTCTTTACTACTGGGGGATACCTATCCATTCCGGTGGTGATGGCTTCCAGTCACAGCCCCATCGTTGCGTATGTTCCTGATATAGAACCTGGCTATGCACTGAATTACATTATCCGAAGAGCGAGTGTAGTAACTGCGACTGTTGAAGATACACAAAAGTTCATCCCAGCGGGAAAAAAATTCTGTGTTACCGGTTATCCTATTCGTCCAGGATTACAAAAATGGACGCGAAATAATGCCCTGCAACATTTTAAAATCAAATCGAAAAAACCCATCCTGTTAGTATTTGGCGGAAGTAAAGGGGCACGGTCAATTAATCTGGCTGTACAAAAAATACTGCCTCAATTGCTTAAAGAAGTAACCGTCCTCCACATTACTGGAAATGACCATTGGGAAGAATCGCAAAGATCCAAAACCCAATTACCTGAATCATTAAATGAAAATTATTATCCTTATCCATTCCTGCATGAGGATATGGGGGCAGCCTTAGCCTGCGCTAATCTAGCAGTATGCCGTGCTGGTGGCTCCATCCTTGGTGAACTGCCATACTTTGGTTTACCTGCCATCCTAATTCCATATCCCTACGCTTGGAGATATCAACAGATGAATGCTGAGTATTTAGCTGACCGCGGAGCTGCAGTGATTCTCAACGATAAGGAAATAAATGATGAATTGTTTTCAAGGGTGGTCGAATTAATCCGTGATCAAACTCGTCTTGAAAAAATGAGGTTCGCCATCAGGGAGATTTCAAGACCAAATGCTGCCAAAGAAATTGGCGAAATTATTATCAACGCTGCTGCTATGAAAGGAGGTCAATCCGCATGGTAAGTCTAGGTGTTCTTTTTTGGATGTTAATCTTTATTTTTGCCATGATTGGTGCAATACGCGGATGGGCAAAAGAAATTCTGGTCACTTTCAGTGTTTTTTTGGGTTTGTTTGTGATTACAGTGATTGAGTCTTATGTCTCACCAATGAAAGCCTTTCTCGCCAACAGCCCACCCACAATGCAAGTATATATGCGTATGATTGTAATGGTGGCGTTAGTCTTTTTTGGTTACCAAACCCCCAATTTCCCACGATTTGCTGAAAGCAACCGTTTTATTCGGGAGCGTTTCCAGGATGTATTGTTGGGATTCATTCTTGGAGGTTTTAATGGTTTTCTCATCTTTGGATCCATCTGGCATTTTCTTCATCAAGCGAACTATCCATTCCCGATTATCATCCCACCTATCGCTGGCACACCTGCTGGTGATGCTGCGTTACAGATCATCCCCTACCTAGCACCTACCTGGTTGATTTCACCCGTTATTTATTATGCGGTAGCCATTTCCTTTGTTTTTGTTTTGGTGGTGTTTATCTAATGACTCATTATCATCTCATCGGCATCGGTGGTACGGGGCTTTCCCCAATCGCACGTGTCCTCTTAGAGCG
>CAZWDG010000232.1:0-3693 GCA_964633075.1 uncultured Candidatus Brevefilum sp. | reverse complement strand
CCTTTGGATTGATTCCATCTTCAAACTTACTCATGTGAAAGCAATATGGTTACAACATGTGATGAGGGGAGCGAGCCTGGTATTATTTCTCTCTGTGATCATAAGTCCAATATTATTGATCAATCATAACGCCAACAAGCTCACATTTTATAATCGGTGGTCACAATTATGGGATGTGCGTCATGAAGCATTATTAACTGCTGGGCGAAACAATGCAAAGGAGGTCCATGTTATCCAGTTGGATCATGTGATCACTGACGTGGGAGAGTTATCACCAGATCCGGATTATTGGTATAACAATTGCGCAGAAATGTATTATGGCATCGAGAAAATATATGCGGATCAACCGGGTTGGTAATATAAATCGGATAAGGTCTATCAATACTTTGTTTTGTTCTTTACTGAAGTGCTTGTAAATGAGCTTAATTAAGTGTCTCTTAGTAATGTGCTATAATGTCTTATCAGTTATTGGTAATAGACATTAATGAACTGGAGGTGACCTGTGGCTTATCGAAATTGGGAAGTGATCAAAGTCTCCTATTGTGAACATGCGGGTGAAGAAGTGGCCTTAGAGGCGGACGTTGTTTATCCAGCCACCTTTTTGCCAGAACAAGCACCGCGGATTTTTGCACATCGCTGTTCCCGTGGCCTGGCTTGCAATAGTTTCAACCAACCTGGTTGTTGCTGGTCGGGCACCAATCCGGATTATGATCCTTTTAAAGAACCTAAAACCGAGAATCCAGAAGCATAATGGATCAGTGAGGGTAACTAAGAACGCCCATCAGGGCGTTTTTTTATGATTACGAGAAGAGATCCCCAGGATTTATAAAATCCCGGGGATCTGTATTGATATTTATGAACAGAAATAAACCAAGCGAATCTTCTGAGCAAAGAAATTCAGAGACGCACGATCCGTGCGTCTCTACGTAATCGTTAAGTTTCTCCTTTGATTGGTTTTTCAAAGTCCAAGAAATTCTTGATTAGAAATTCTTTATCAAGCAATAACCCCCAGCGCTTGGCCCACCTTGGCAAAGGCTTCCAGGGCTTGCTCGAGATCTTCTGACGAATGGGTGGCTGAGATCATCACACGGATGCGGGCCAATCCTACGGGGACCGTCGGGAAGCCAAGCGCCATGGCAAAGACGCCTTCTTCATAGAGCATTCGGCTGAATTCCCGTGCCAATTTCGTTTCCCCTAGCATGACTGGGGTGATGGGGGTCATGCTCTTACCGGTGTCAAAGCCCAGGGACTTCATCTTCCGCTTGAAGAAGGCTGCGTTCTCCCAGAGCCGGTCGACCAGTTCGGTTGATTCCTCAAGGATGTCAATCGATGCCAGGGTTGCAGCCACATCAGGCACGGTCACCGCGGAAGAGAACAAGAATGGGCGCCCCCGCTGCCTGAGCCACTCAATAATGCGCGCATTGCCAGCGACCACACCACCCACAACACCAAAGGCTTTGGAGAAGGTGCCCACCTCGATATCCACTCGCCCGTGAAGTTTGAAATGGTCCACAATGCCGCGTCCGCCTTCACCGAGCACACCCTCGCCATGGGCGTCATCGACCATAAATATCAGATCGTAGGCTTCCGCAATATCGGCAATCTTGTCAAGGGGCGGGTAGTCCCCGTCCATCGAAAAGACCCCATCGGTGATGATCAAGCCGCGTCGATACTGACCTTCATTTTCACGGATAGCCCCTTCGAGGGAAGTTGGGTCGGCATGTGCGTAGCGTTTAATCGGTGCACCGGAAAGTCGGCAGCCGTCAATGATCGAGGCATGGTTGAGCTCGTCCGAGAAGATGATGTCCTCCTTGCCGACCAGGGCTGGGATCGTGCCGGTGTTGGCTGTAAAACCAGACTGAAAGGTGATGGCATCTTCCACACCTTTAAACGCAGCGATGCGTTTCTCAAGCTGCAGGTGAAGGTCCATTGTGCCGGCGATGGTGCGCACCGCGCCCGGTCCTATGCCATACTGACTCATGGCCTCCTGGGCGGCAGCGACCACACGCGGGTGGTTGGCCAGCCCCAGGTAGTTGTTCGAGCAAAAATTGAGCACGCGTTTGCCGTCCACCACCAGCCAGGCGCCCTGCGGTGAGCTCAGCGTACGGATTTTGTTGTACAGCCCTGTCTCTCGCAGATTTTCCAGTTCCTGATCGATCCAGTTTAGTTTGGTTGACATATTTTCCTCTATTGATCGTGGTTTGATTTACCGTTTATTGAAATTATACCTGTTGTTTAACCTGTGATAAGAAATAAGACGATTAGCTTGTATCTTGCCTGCATAGAAAGACTTAATGGATCGTCACTTCCCACAGGTGCACATGCGCTATCTCGCCATCATGAGGGTTCAGAACCTCGATCTCGAGTCTATTGACCTCATACGGCTGATTAAGTTGGAGTTGCAGTTCCCGTTTGACCACGTCACGCTCGACCTGTTTGCTGACGATCACCGGTTTTTGACCATCGATATACGCGGAAAGGGTGACATGAGTCGGTGTGCCGCCAATCAGCAGGGTGACCTTCGATACCAGGATTGGCTCCGGGAAGGTAAGGATCAACCGCAAGGGGTTGGCCTCCAATGTGCGGATGACGGTGGTTGGGTCGCCGTCAAAGGCATGTCGGATTTCGTTCATGTCGAGCATAGGGTACTGGATTTCGACCTCCTGACCCATGAGTGCGAGGGTTTCGGTCTGTAAAGCCTGGCGTTCAGCTCGTTCTGCAGCTAAGACTGCCTTGATATCCGGCACATATTCCAGGCGCACAAAGGTGAAACCAGCCCGACCGTCCGGGTAGGGCAGGGTCTCCTCAACTGTAATGTTGATAAACTTACCGGACTCATGGATATAGGTCAGGTCCTCCTCGGTCATCACAAACAGCATACTGCGATCCAGCGGTTGGTAAGTCATTCCAAAGGCGTTGATGTTCCCCATACGCAAGTTGGGCAGGTCATCGGCAAAATAACGCAGGAGGATATCTGGCGCATTCGCCCAGGTGGAGCTGATCAGCACGGTTGTAGAGGGATCTTTTCGGGCGATCTCAGTTAAACGCGTAAAGAGTTGCCGCCCCCCATATTGCATCCCACTCAGCCCGTAATCCGTATACCAGGTGGGGCCGTTGATCAGTGCATCGCCCAGGATCCAAAAACTGATTGTGGCGAAGACCAGAAAGGTTCCCCAGGCAACCAGGGGAAAACGCAATCGCCGCCATCTCTGATTTAACCACTTGACCGTCAATTCAAAGCCCAGGGCGGTGATGAGGAGGGCCGGGATGATGAAAACCATGCCGCGCGTGATCCCCCAATCCACGATGGCAGCCCCGCTGGGCGCCGCCAGGGTTGCCAGTAGAAGCGTTCGGTGGGAGGGCTCTTTAAAGCGTCGGATGCAGGTCACCAGCCCGATGATCCATAAGGGGAAGGTGATGGGCAGAAGGTGACCATAGCCCTTCATCGTATGACGCGCCAGGTCATGCTGATTCGAAAACAACCAGGTGGGGAGCTGGAGATTTGGCCAGAGTTTCTCTAAGAGGGAGGGGTTAGGCCAGAACCAGTAGAAGGGATTGAATCCCTTGAGATAGTGGATAAAGTAAGTCCAGACTTTTTCATAAAGCGGGATGGGTTTGACCCAGTAAGAATTGAGCAGGCTGAGGTGTTGTGTAGTTTCCTCTCCTCGAGTCAGGATAAAGCGCAGGTAGGGG
>CAZWDG010000231.1:0-3699 GCA_964633075.1 uncultured Candidatus Brevefilum sp. | reverse complement strand
ACTTTATAAGATATTATCTCTAAGACTTGAGAAATAATCGGAAAATGACAGGAGGATAAGATTACACACATACCCATTAAAATCCCAATTATCATTTGGGGAAATGACTTACGAGACATAATTTTCTCCTATAGATTAGAGAATTAATCAGTGCGAGATAACTTTAATATAATGATTATAATGCGAAAATTTTAAAATATGAAAATTATCTCAAAATTTTTTCGCAAATATTTGCATAGATTTTTACGCTGTCTGTTTAGTGCATAAAAAATATAGATTTTCACAATATCAAGGTTAAAAATCCAACCGCCAGGCAGAATTGTGCCAGGTGATAGGTCACGATCACGTAAAGATCTCCCCCTTTGATGGGTTTGATAAAGCGGTTGTATGCCAGCAGCGAATCCGAGATTAAGAACAAAAAGGAGCCTATCGGTAAGAGCAAGAGGGTATTGGGGAAGTCCTTCAAAACAAATATTGTGAAAAACGCCAAGGCAACCAATCCGCTCAAGACCCAGCCATAGATCTGAATCGCCATCCACATGAAACCATTCACCAGATTCCGCTTGGAAAGGACTCCAAAAATCCTGTAAAAGATAATCAATATGCTTGCCCAGATGACCAAAGCCCAGATCACAGCGCTGAATACGCCTTCGAGGCCAGGTCCCCCTTTGATCAGGCGAGTAAGACAAATCACCAGCAGGCTGATATACGCCAAGTGACCGAACAAAAACGCGGCTAAGCCTTGCATAAACCATTTGTCAGGGAATAGTAAGAACACATCCCCAGCTAAACCAAATATTTGAGCGATTAATAACAACACGATGAGTGCATCGAACTGCCAATGCGCGGCTACCAGCGTCCACACGATGACCGTGAGCATGGCCAGTGTTTTAGCAAAGGGTTTGATTTTGTTCCATTTCAAGCCAACAGCCAGCCAATCCAAAAAGAAAGCCCCCGCAACAACCAATGACACCCAAAGCAGACTTCCAACGTCCTCAATCATAGCTCATTCCATATCTCCGTAAAAATTCCGGGTTATTACGCCAATTTTTTTCGACTTTGACGGACAGGTCAAGGTAAACCGATTCCCCACTCATCTCCTCAATCTCCTGACGCGCCAAAGTACTGATCTTCTTGATCATGCTTCCCCCCTTCCCAATCACGATACCTTTTTGGGAGTCCCGTTCAACAAAAATGGTCGCATTCACATAGCGAACCCCTTCCCCCCGATCGATATAGTCATTGACCCTGACAAAAATTGCATAAGGCACTTCATCATGCAAATGATGCAAAGCCGCCGCCCGGATCAGGTCCTCCGCAATTTCCCGTTCATAGGTGGCTGTAACCTGTTCTGGTGGAAAGTATTGGGGACCCTCTGGAAGCAGTTCGATGAGGCGAGTTAACAGCGCTTCACGCCCAGAAGATGTGATCGCAGATATCCAAATGTAATCTTCAAAGTCCAACAAAGCCAGGTAAGCGGCCTCATTCCGGTCAACGATCTGAGGATCTGCAAGATCCAATTTATTTAAAACCAACAACCGTCTGACATCCCCAGCCTTTTCTCTAACTTCCACAGCCAGTTTCTGATCCTCGTCATCAGGATACTGACTGGCGTCGACAATAAACAGGATCAGATCCGCATCCATCAAGGCATAGCGCGCCTCTTCATTGATGTAGTCACTGAGCTTGTATTCACCCGAATGCAATCCCGGCGTATCCACGAATACGATCTGTGCTTCGTCGGTTGTAAGGATCCCTAACTGGCGTTTGCGCGTGGTTTGCGGTTTGATCGAAACCGCCGCGATCTTCTGCCCCAGATAAGCGTTTAACAGGGTCGACTTGCCCACATTAGGTTTGCCAACCAGTGCGACATATCCCGATTTAAAACCCTCAATTTGTTCTGTCTCAAAATCACTCATCGCATCCGTATCCTAAGCTGTTATGCAGAAATTACTCCTGAATCTAATGGATGACCCATCGATCCTCCCCGATATGGTGTCCTTCCAAACGCAATAAAAAAGCCTTTGCCTCGATCCCGCCAGCATAGCCGCGCAGCTCTTTATAAGATCCAATCACGCGGTGACAGGGGATCACAATGGGGATTGGGTTTGTAGCCAGCACCCTACCAACAGCGCGCGCTGCTCCTGGTTCACCTATTGCGCGGGCAATCTCGCCATAGGTCATCACCTCACCAAAGGGAATCTGGTAAGTGTATTCCAACACGCGCCTTTGAAATGAGCCCATTACTTCCCAATCGATCAGCGTCGAAAATGTCTTCCGGAGGCCGGATAAGTATTCATTCACTTCGACCAGCAGATGACTAAGGATGGTAAAACCGGTTAAGGATGGGCGCGATTGCGCCATCCCCAGATCCCTTTTGAGCACATCTAAATAAGAAAAGGAGATCCGTTTCACACCTTGATCTCCAGCAAGAAAACTGATCGGCCCAATAGGAGAATTAGCCAATTCAGCAAATGTGAGATCCATAAAATACCTCTCAAATAGGCACGTAAAATTCTGCCTTCAATCTTACCCTAAAATGAAATTCCCATCGAAAAAAGGGTCCATTCTTTCATTCATCTCATTTTTACCGATTAACCGTAGGGAAAACGTGGGGTAACCGTCAAGCACTGCAGCCTGTTAACCAGTATGATTGAATTGCAAAGATACCTCTTCTTCTCCTCCTTTACGAACGTGCCCGGGTCGGCGTCCCAGGCACGTTCATAATTTAAACCTCTTGATATGATCCTGATTTGTCATCGGATCAAAAAAACAAGCAAAGAACATACCATGATATAATCACCACGTTGAAATTTGGTATTTTCGGTCAAAAAATTCAGATGGAGTGAAATATGGCAGAGAAAAGGGAGACCTACGGCATCGAGATTGCTGGTATTCATCGAGAATTGGAATTATTCGAAGTCAAACCCGGTTTACGGATTGCGATCCTTAATATCCTCGGGGATACCGAACTGGTGGAGGCGTGCGCTGGCGCCCTGGCTGAAAAGCTTGAGGATGTCTCCTATGATGTACTCGTTACAGCTGAAGCTAAATCGATTCCATTGGCGCATGCGCTCTCTGTCGCAACGGGAAAGCCCTATGTCATCCTGCGGAAATCGTATAAGCCTTACATGGGGGATGCCCTGCAATCGGAAACCCTTTCCATCACAACGGGGGAACCTCAAACCCTCTATCTTGACGAAAAAGATCGGGACTTGATCAAGGGAAAAAAGGTCATCATCGTTGACGATGTCATCAGCACCGGTTCCACGCTGCAAGGGATGCGGATGATCCTGGAAAAAGCAGGCGCAGAAATCACGGCAGAGGCGGCCATATTGACCGAGGGCGAACGGGCGAAGTGGTCCGATATCATTTCCTTAGGCCATCTTCCCGTGTTTTCCGATTAATCATACTTAATTAAAACGATTAGTCATCAACCGGATAGATTTCCCCTATCCGCTTATTTTAATTTTCAGTGATATCGGTTAAAAAAGGGGGAACTAAATTTGACCAAAAATCGTCACTTATTATCATTCATCGTGTTAATCTGACAAAGTTGTAAAACATCTTATGCTCCTTAAATTCTTTGGCAAAAAAATTGCAACCTTTTTCTGTGAATTTCGTTAAAATATTGAGAGGAGGTCGTCCATGAGTGCCGTTGTCTATCTGGTTGTTGGGTTGATGGGGTTTCTATTCGCG
>CAZWDG010000230.1:0-3699 GCA_964633075.1 uncultured Candidatus Brevefilum sp. | reverse complement strand
ATACAATAGATTACAAAACACTTGATGAATGCGTTATGATTAACTGGTGTACACCAATTTATGAAATGATCTTATCCATGAGGAAGTATTAATTTATCGATGCCACAATCAACTGAAAAGCTGTACAAAATATTTAAACTCGAAGAGGAGTTTGGTTATTCAAATACAGCTGTTGTTAGTGGACTGCAAAAATTAACCGACTTATGGGTTGGGGAAGCCCGTGCTGATGGCATATCTGAAGAAAATATCTCACAGGTCACTACAATCCTTAATCAGTACCCCAATCTCATCCTATCAGATCGGGCGCAGGCTTTACAAAGAATCGGCCATATCCTGAACATACCTGGGTTAAAGTATCTTAAGGAAGTAGACCTTACAAAATCCTCTCCACCGCCAAAAGAATCATCCAGACCCACTTCCAAGCCTGAAGGTGATACGCTCCAAATAAGACAAAAAGGGCGCGGTGTAACTCGTAAGCGCGCCAACGCCTCCGCACCTATCCCAGATGTCCCCGCTATTCAGGGATTAAAAGCCCCGACAACAATCGTTCGAGGGATCGGTCAAAAGCAAGCGCAGTTACTTCAAAAACTTAATTTATACACTGTCGAGGAAATGATCTATTATTTCCCCAGACGTTACGATGACTATTCAGAACTTAAATTCATCAAAGACCTGACTTATGGGGAAGAGGTCACAATCTTGGCATGGGTTAAAAACCTGACCACTTTCACCACACGCTCCAAAAAACGCATTATTGTCCAGGCGCTTGTATCGGATGATACCGGCAGCATTCAGCTAATGTGGTTTAACCAGGAATATCATTTACGCTATCTGAGAAAGAATATGTTCCTTTCTATCTCAGGAAAAATCGAACAATACATGGGTCGCCTGGTGATGTATCATCCTGATTATGAACAGGTGGATGAGGAACAACTCCACACCAAACGGATTGTGCCCGTGTATGCATTAACCGCACTTCTCAGTCAGCGGTGGTTACGGCGAATGATGTTCAATGTCGTTAATCAATGGGCGCCAAAGATCCCGGAATTTATGACGGAATATATCCTCGAAGATGCGGATTTGATGGATTTATCCAGCGCATTAAAAGAGATACACTTTCCCGAATCGATTTCAAGCCTCAAAAAAGCCCGTTACAGACTGGCATTTGATGAGATTTTCCTGCTGCAACTTGGTGTTCTCCGTCAAAAACGTGAATGGACCATTCAGGAGGCTCGCGTTTATTCGGTTGACGACGACTGGTTACAAACACAAATCAACCATCTCCCCTTTGAATTAACCCAAGCCCAACAACGCGTTCTTCTCGATTTGCGCCAGGATCTCACCTCTGGACGACCAATGAATCGCCTGTTGCAAGGGGATGTGGGTTCCGGCAAAACAGTGATTGCCGCTTTGGGGGTCAGCATTGTGTTAAGAAATGGTGCACAAGCTGCTTTCATGGCGCCAACCAGCATCCTGGCTGAACAGCATTATTCAAACCTTAAAAAACTTTTGGCTGATCAGGAAGATGAACATGCCTTCCTCGAGGAAAGCGAAATCAGACTATTAATCGGTGACACACCTGCTGGCGAACGTGAGGAAATCTTGGCTGGTTTGGAAAATGGTACCGTGAAACTGGTGATCGGCACCCACGCCCTGATCGAGGAACCCGTCAAATTCAACAATTTGCAGGTCGTGGTTGTGGATGAACAACACCGGTTTGGAGTAGCTCAAAGGGCTGCACTTCGGGAAAAAGGTACCAATCCCCATCTCCTGGTAATGACGGCAACACCCATCCCACGATCCTTGGCATTGACCGTTTATGGCGATTTGGATATCAGCCTGATGGATGAAATGCCCCCAGGCAGACAGCCTGTCGAAACGCATATCGTTTATCCAATGGAAAGGGAAAGAATCTATACCTTGATCCGTTCTCAAGTTCAGGAGGGGCATCAAGCATTCATCATCTATCCTTTGGTGGAACAGGGCGATCGTGAGGAAAACAAAGCGGCTGTCGAAGAACAGGAACGTTTACAAAAGGAAGTCTTCCCAAAATTGAGAATAGGTTTATTACATGGCCGTTTGCGACCGGATGAAAAAGAAACGGTTATGCGGAAATTTCGTGATCGGGAATTCGATATCCTCGTGTCGACATCCGTAGTAGAGGTGGGATTAGACATTCCTAACGCGACAGTCATGGTGGTTGAAAGTGCCAACCGTTTTGGTTTAGCGCAATTACACCAATTCCGCGGACGCGTGGGCAGGGGATTGGATCGCTCATATTGTATCTTGATACCAGAAACCAGTGATGCTGCGGAAAATGAACGGTTATTAGCTATGGAAAGTACGAATGATGGTTTTGAGTTGGCTGAATATGACCTTCGGCAACGTGGACCAGGCGAATTTCTGGGAACAAGGCAGTCAGGCTATACAAACCTGAGATTGGCAAATATCACAGATATTCATTTAATTGAAAAAGCACAAATTTATGCGCGGCAAGTCCTTGAAAATGATCCAAGCCTCTCAGAACCTGAACACAAATTGATGCTGGATGCCCTAGAACATTTTTGGCCTTGTGCAGAAGGAGATATCAGCTAAAATGACAACTGTTTTATTCCCCGGAACATTTGATCCCATTCACTACGGTCATATCAATATTGCCAAACGGGCAGCAAAACTCTTTGATAAAGTGATTGTCGCGGTTTATGCCAAGGATCAGGGTAATATTCTCTTCCCACCTGAAGAACGCTTGGCACTGGTTGAAGAGGCTTTACAGGACATTAAAAACATTAGTGTCACCGCCTATACCGGATTAACGGTGAAATTTGCCAAAAAGGTCGGCGCGCAATCAATTGTTCGTGGCTTACGTGTATTTTCAGATTTTGAATACGAGTTCAGGATGGCCTTAGCGAACAACCGCCTCGAACCTGAGGTTGATGTGATTGCCATGATCACAACAGAAGCGCATACATTTCTTTCATCAACCACTGTCCGTGAGATCGCAGCTCTAGGTGGCGATGTATCTAGCATGGTACCTAAACACGTCAACCAAGCTCTCAAGAAGCGATTTAACCTTCTTGGGAACGATCAGGATGTCGTTCCGTTAACCTCACTGAGAGATTGATCCTCTCAAAAACCTTAAAATATGCTAAGATTGGTATAACGATTGCAACCTGTTATGATGTGGTTATTTAGCGGAGGATGTCATGGATATCTTACATCTTGTTGATCGGCTTGAAGAATTATTCAATCAAAGTCGTCCCATTTGGCTGACGCACAGTGTCATTGTCGACGAGGATCGCATGCTAGACTTAATCGATCAAATGCGGGTAGCAATCCCAGAGGAGATCAAGAAGGCTCAACAAATTATCACTCAGCGGGATCGTATCCTTGCGCAAGCCAAGGAAGAAGCCAATCGCACTGTTGCACTTGCGCGTGAAAAAGCTGATAAAAGTCTTGACGACAATGAGATCATTCAATCAGCAAAAGTTCGAGCTGAACAGATCATTGAAGAGGCTCATAAGGAAGCTGCCGTTTCCCAACAAGATGCTGATAAATATATTTTGGATAGCTTAAAAGATTTTGAAGTCCAACTGGATCGATTACTTAACCAGGTGCGTAATGGGATCGGTGCATTGCAAAGTGATTTTTATGCCCCCACCCAGGAGCAAAATCAACCTGAAACTGCGAATAAATAAAGAA
>CAZWDG010000229.1:0-3706 GCA_964633075.1 uncultured Candidatus Brevefilum sp. | reverse complement strand
CAAGAAGGGGATCTGACAATTCGTTGGTATTATCGCAAGTGCTTGAGAAGGAGGTCGCTGGATGGATAAATTTTATTTGAACATCTCACGGCTTTGTATGGTAATTTTTCTATTGTTAACCCTCGCTGCGTGCAATTTACCTCTAAGACAAACCAGCGAGTTAGCTGCGGAATTGCTGCCAAAAGCAGCAGGTGCCTGGATCGACGCGCCACTAAATGGCGCAGAAGCCCCCCCCGGTATCCCCATCACCGTTATTGGACATGTTGACCCATCGGTTGGCCAGGCGATTCTTTATATCAACGATGTGAATTCAAGCCTACCCTCAGCGCCAATCCTCAACAAGAAACCTCCAGCTTATCAGTGGGAGTGGGTACCAGACACACCCGGAGTGTACTTCCTGCGCGTTGGCGGCTCAGATGGACCACTTTCTAATCCCGTTAAAGTGACCGTTATCGGTGACATGTCCTTCAGTGCAACGTTTCGGGCAGATCAAGATACCTTGAAGCTCGGTGATTGTACCGTCCTTCATTGGACGACAGAGAATGCCCGGAATGTCCAGTTGGATGGCGAGGAGGTAGACCTTGAGGGGAACCAGGAGATTTGTCCACAACAGGATCAAACCCATGTCCTTCATGTGCAATATAAGGATATCAGCAGTGAGGATCTTATCGTAAATCTCATTGTTGTCGTTGATACACCAACCCCCACCATCACCATTACTCCCACGCCCACATCCACCAAGAAACCAACGCTTACACCCACCGTGACCATCACGCTTACCCAGTATGTGCTTCCCGTGGTCACCACAACCGTTCCACCGCCGACAGATACCATACCACCATCTGCCCCGTTGCGTCTATCTCCCTGTGGCAGCCAAAAATCACCAACTCTCGTAAACTCACCGGTGAATTTAACCTGGTTAGCGGTTAAGGACACCAGTGGAATCTCACAATACAAGATCTCCGTCCTTAATCTCAATTCACAAAAACTTAGTGAATTCTATACTTCTACCCCGCCTTACACTCTAACCATCGAAGAGGCAACCTATGCCTGGCAGGTAAGTGCCCAGGATGGGGCTGGTAACTGGGGTCCCTTCAGCGAGTTGTGTTACTTCTATTATGCAGTTTTGCGTTAGGGGAGCTAACTATGAAAAGAAAATGGATCATTTGGCTTTCTGTTCTTAGTGTCGTCCTGTGCTGTCTCATCTTTATCGTGGGAGGCGCTGCCTACTTAATCCTCAGGCGACCCGCTGCATCTGTTCAGGCACCCCTACCCGTCGTGCAGGTCTTTTATCCGCCCAACCTGTCTGAGATCCCCTACGGAAGTATCATCCCGGTGGGTGTCGAAGCCTTCGTGCCCGAGGGGAATCAAGTCATTCTTTTACAATTGTGGGTAGATGGTGAGTTAGTGGGCGAATTGGCTGGCAGCACCAGCGCATTGACGACATCCTGGGGATGGGTTCCCCGCCATGACGGTGAAACCACCCTGATTGGCCGCGCCTATAATCAAGAGGGCGGCGAAGGTACCGGCATCGTCCAGGTGCAGGTGAGGAAAGACCTGGCTGATACCGATCAGGATGGCGTTCCAGATGTGGAAGATGATTGCCCTGATCTCGCCGGTGCTCCCGAGTGGAATGGATGCACCCCCCAAGGAGCCGGCGTCATCGGGGAAGCCTGGGGGCAGAGTGCAGAAAATCTGACCGAGGAAGTGGTCGATGCAATCGATGAAATTGAGGGAGGGGGTCTCCCTTCTGCGGAAGATTTGCCGCCAAGCGAAGATCCGCCGGTCATTGAACCTGATCCTGATCCACCCGATCCGCCGCCGATGACGCTTGTCGAAGTGGAGGCATTGAACCTTGTCTCAGCGATGGGTGCGCGCGATGTTTACTGCTACCTGACACTGGACGCATTCCCAGTAGAGCGCGTGCCAAGTGACGCTGAGGGCCAATTTGTCGAAATCAGTTACCCTGGTGATTGGAATATCAATGATTACATGGGTGGCGTCCGCGGACGGATGGTCGCCGTTCCTGAAACTGGTCCGCTGCATATGGAACTTGATTGCTGGGGACATTTCAGCGACGATCCTTTGTATCCGGATGTACGGCACATGGGCATCGTGAATGTCGACCATGGTCCAGGCGACTGGGATGGACACGAGCTGATTGCCCGCGGGGAGATGGACGCCAATTGGTTTGATCTGACCTATCGCATTTGTCAGGGTTCGTGTGAAGCGACAACCCTCCCCACGCCATATAACCTGATCCTGGCACCCACAGGCCCCAATTATGAGTTATCGTGGAACTGGGATGCAGATCCGACGGTCGATAACTCCGATGTGGGTTTCTATGTTTATCGCGATGACCTTGTCTTTGCCCATATTCCTGAGTATCATCCGCTGAATCTCATCGTCCTGACCCCTGCGCAAGTTGAGCCGCCGCTCTGCAATCAGGAGTATCGCTTCGAGGTGCGGGCTGTACGAGGGGCGGATATCCAGTTATCCAACCCCAGCAATCCGGTCTGGTCAACATCACCCGTTCCCTGTCTTGGCGAGAACAGTGTTACCATTTTAGAGACTTTCACTTTCCGAGACACCCTTTTATCCATCGATCTGGATTATTTATACACCCTCAGCCACACTGAACGCGTCGTCGTGGGGGCTTACCCGACAATCGGTGGTGCACCAGTGGACCCATCCTTGTTTTCCTGGGATGGTGAAACAGTGGGCGCAGGACCGGGAAGCAGTGGTTCAATAATTTTCTACCTTGGATCCGAATCGATCACCACAGATGGCTTACGCCTTTTTATGATCACAGTCGCAGAAGGCGCCCTGCCTGGGGGGGATATGATCTATCAACGTGATGTAGCTTTCGAAATGACCTGGCAGCCCGGTGTGCCTGATCTATGGGTCCATCAAATTTTTTATCCTGAAGATGATGACGTCATGCGGCTCGTTGTAATAAATATCGGTCTCAGCATCCTTGAAAATTGGACACCCAGCTTCGCCTTCTTCCAAGATGTGGCTGGGGTGCGCACACGGGTGGAGGCACTCGATTCGCCAGAGGGATTGGCACCCATTACGCTCCCACCTATTTCAGGGGAAATCATTTCATGGCCCGGTTGGACACCAGCTCAATTTGCACTGTTAAACCCGGTCTTCGAACTGGAGGTAGATCCGGATAACCTGGTGGCTGAATTCGATGAGGAGAATAATGTTTTTCCCGCCAGCAAACCAAACATTCAAGTCAAGCTTCAAACCATACGCGTGCTGGCTCATGGTGCCAGTGATGCAGCAGGTTTCGGAGGATGTTTTGTTGGACTTGCGGGAAGCATTTATCCAGTGACTGGCAGTGATTCCTTCTTTTTCACTAGTTCTGGAATCAAGGCGACCTACCCCACAGTCTTTGACATCTATTATCCACATGAGTTGGGTTTGTTGGTATGCCCGCCACATGAAATCAATGTTGAGGCTGAATTGATCCCAGCACTCACGTCAGAAACCTGCCTGACGACCTGCAGCACCTACTTTGCTGCCCATACGCAACCGATCTTTGCAGAAGGAAAACATCCAACATTTTTACCGATCCCAGCCTGGGGCACCGACTATTGCACCGCCTGCTATACGCTGGCAGGGCAAACCGGGGCATCGAAAGACACCAATTCCCTGAGCGCTGCCTACACCGGCGGGGACCTGGAGTTAAACATATATA
>CAZWDG010000228.1:736-3722 GCA_964633075.1 uncultured Candidatus Brevefilum sp. | reverse complement strand
ACTTTCTACCCTTACCCAATCCAGCGTAGCGTAAGGGCAACTCTACATTCCCCAGAGCTGTCAGTCGGGGTAGAAGATTGAAGCTTTGAAAGACAAATCCCACCTTTCGGTTGCGGATGACTGCCAATTGATCATCGTTCAACTTGGCAACTGCTTCCCCGTCCAGTATATATTCACCACTCGTGGGCCTGTCAAGGCAGCCCAAGATATTCATCAGGGTCGACTTGCCGGATCCCGATGGGCCCATGATGGATATGATCTCACCCTGGTCGATGGTCAAAGAAACGCCGCACAATGCATGAACCTCAACGATGCCCATTTTATAGACTTTGGTCAAGTCATGGGTCTCAATAACTTTATCCATTTACATCATTGATTGTTTCTAACACCCTCGGGCGGCCCGCTGAAATCCAACTCCATCCTGGGATTTAATATAACGAGATCACCAACCTTTACATCCCCAGAGACGATCTGACTGCTCACATCTGACGATGCACCTATCTGGATAACCACAGGCTGTTGTTTTCCATCTTTCAGTAGATAAATGACCCTTTGTCCATTTAATAGTCGCACCGCCCTGTTTGGTACGAGTAGAACATTGTCTAATTGACTGGTAATTATGGTCACAGCCGCAGTCATTCCGGGACGCACCTGATCATCCGCGTTGGTTATCTGAATGGTTACATTGAAATTAACCACACCCTGGTTTGTTGTACCAATTCGACCCACTTCAATCACTTCACCAAAATATTCCTGGCCAAGGATCGCATCAAATGTCAATTTCGTAGTTTGCCCGACGGTAATTGAATTGATATCAACTTCGGTGATATCTACATCGACAAGCAAGCGAGAAAGATCATCAATGCGAAAAGAGGGTGTACCTGGTGAGACATCATCACCCACTTTCGACATCACATCAGTTACGATTCCTGATATTGGGGCTTCAAGCTTTGCCAAGCTCAATGTTGCTTCTATCGCAGCAATCCGTGCTTCAGCGGCAACGATGTCGTTTGGGTCTACCCCATTCTGCAATCTCTCCCATTCTCGCCTTGCATCTACTAAAGTGGCTTGAGCCACCTCCACTTTTGCCTCCGCCTGCTCGATCTCAAGCTGATCAGGCTCGCTCAAGTACCAGTTCAATTTAGCCAGCGCCTGGTCGCGGATTTTACGTGCAGAAGCCAGCCGGCTGATAAATTGTGCTCTGATGGGATCATCCTCAAGCAGCGTCCCGTAATAATTATCATATTCTTTTTCCAGATCATTTACTGTGTCCTGTGCCAGTATGTAATCCGATTTTGCTATATCTATTGTCTCCTGGCTTGCGCGGGGATGACCTAAATTGTTACGGTCATTGATGGCTGTCTCTAAGGCATCCTGTGCATTGACATATGCCTGATAAGCCTGTTTCTGTGCCAGCTCAGAATCTTGTAGATCTCGCAGTGCATTTTGGGCTGAGATCAGCTCTGATTGCGCGAGGATGACATTTTGTGGGAGTGAGTTTTGATCTAACTCTGCAAGCATGTCCCCTTTTTCCACACGGTCACCAACTGTGACATTGATCCTGTCAATGCGCCCACTGGTCTGCCAGGTCAGGATGGTTGTCTGTTCAGCATGGACTGTACCCGTAGTTCCAATGATCGTTGTTAAATCGCCATTGACCAACTTTTGTGTCTGGTAATTGGCTAATTGGGCGGCTTGCTGCTCCTGCCGGAAGAACTGCAAACCAAAATACCCTCCTACCCCTAAAATGGCGATCACGCTTAGTATGATGAGGGCTTTCTTCATGGGCGTTCCTAATCATCGAGATTATATCACGCCGCCCTCACCTGCCATCGGTATCTTACGCACAGAAGAACAGCATCGTCACCACTGCAAAGGTCAGGTCAGCTATCCGCGCATCCCGCGCGAGTTAAGGCCGGGCATTTCCCCAGCCTCCTTGCACCTTGGAATCGCCGCCCGCTTCTTAACCCGATTGACATTGTCAATGGTCTCGAAGAGCAGCGGCTTTACCCCTCAATGCTCCTTCGGCTTTATATGTGCACTTCCAAAACCAATGTCCATCACTCACGTTATCAAAAACTGCGCCGCTTTCGACGCCTGAGTAGTCCCATTTTTTACCGGATATGCCATAAATATATTTTGAATGCCAATACACAGGACCTATTATGTTCTTTCATATGTTCTTTTTATATGAAAAGCAAAGCTTCAAAACCTGATTTATCTTTTAGGGAAATCACAGGAGGGTATAATTCTCCACATGAGATTGAAATCTCGTGTAACCTTGGTCAAAAGATTAGCCATGAGTGTAATCATGATGCTGGTTATGCTCCTTATTCTTGGCTCCAGCAACCTGCCCGCAGATGACTATCTTGAAAGTATTCGTAAGCACACCCGAGACATTGAATTCGACTATGTTAGCTGGACTGCAAATGCAGTATTCATGAAAGCCTCACAACTATCCGTCAGCATTCCAAAATACCTGCCATACTCAACCCGACAGGATATCGTGACCAATTACCTGGACCAGACCCAGCAGATCGATCAGATCAATCATCAGATTGAGCTGGTCTACAGTGATCCAAATACGGATGATCCTGAATTGTCGGTCGAAGACTTGGTAAAAGAACGCGACCGATTACAGGAGATGTTGCGCATCACCGGACCAATAACCGAGACGATCATTCAGGAACAGGTAAGTTCAACCATCGCTGCTTTTAGATTGGGCGTTGGGGCACAACCCATTCCTCCTGTCCTTTACCAAGTCTCCTCCACACCAATGGCACTCATCGTATCTCCACGCAACATCATACGACAGGATGCTGATATCTCACTACTACCTGATCTTTCGCTTGAACAGGTGATTGCCCTCGAGAAAGAGGTTGAGCGATCAAATGATGTTTCAACGCTGGTGGTGAACATAGGCGGGATGGGGCTGTATCCCACGATGATAACCAGCTCTTCAAATCTGCCCTGGCTGCTGGAGACC
>CAZWDG010000228.1:0-726 GCA_964633075.1 uncultured Candidatus Brevefilum sp. | reverse complement strand
GAATGGACCCATAACTACCTTACCCTAAGGCCTCTGGGAATCAGTTATGATGCGTCTCCTGAGTTGCGGACGATGAACGAAACAACGGCAAACATCGTCGGGAAAGAAATCAGCCAGGCAATCCTCAAGCAATATTACCCTCAATACCTGCCCGCCCCATCAACATCAATCGTTCAGCAACCCCAAGCAGACACCGTTCCGCAAGTCGACATCTTTGATTTCCGCAAAGAGATGAACATCACCAGGATTACCGTTGACCAGATGCTTGCTAACAACCGGATCGAGCAGGCTGAGGAATATATGGAAATGCGCAGACGTTTTCTCTGGGAAAATGGTTATTATATACGGCGGCTTAATCAAGCCTATTTTGCATTCCACGGGGCATATGCTGACGAACCGGGAGGCGCTGCAGGCACAGATCCTGTGGGGCCTGCAGTGCGCGCCCTACGACAAAATAGTGCCACACTTGCAGAATTCCTCAACCGCATTTCCTGGATGACCTCCTTCGATCAGCTCCGGAAAGCCGTCGGTCAGTGATCAAAAATCGCTGAAATTGTCTTCAGCAGCGCTATCCCGGCCGATCCCAGATACCCCGCCAAGGTCGGGCATATCTTTTTCAATTTGCTCAGGATCCTGGCCAGCTTCCAGCCTGCTCACGACCTCGTTAAATTCCGGCCCCATATCTTCACCCAGTTCTGAGCCCATCTTGCGCATCATCCGCCCCAT
>CAZWDG010000227.1:0-3722 GCA_964633075.1 uncultured Candidatus Brevefilum sp. | reverse complement strand
TTTTCCCAACCAGTGATTCTGTTGCATCAAATCTTAAATAGATATTTTCCTGATCAAGTGTGATAAAAAAACCCCTCAATGAAGCATCGTCCGAAAGCTGGTAATAAGCTGCCGAATCCCAAGCCGGATCAACCTCACCATCGATCTCAGGTGTGCTTAAACCGCTGAAAGGGCGCGTGGCCACAACTGGCGCTGTCTGAATAATGGGTACTTGCAAGAAAGTTGGGGGCGCTTGATCCAGGGATTGATAGACCCCTGCCAAGAGAGCTCGGAATCCCTCATCAAAATAGCCATCTTGCCCAGAATCCTGGTCATCACCATACCACCAGAACCAGTCAGATCCTTCCGCCAAATACATAAAATCCAAAGCCTGGTTCAGTGCTTCTGGTGAAACTGGGCTTGTTCCATTCTCAAATTGCGATAGATCTGCCCGTACTCGTGCCAAGGTATCCCAGGCGATGGCTTCTTCGGTCTCACCGATCCAGGTGTCATAATTTGGGCTGAACCAGGCGCCAGGGAATAGCTCATCCAGGGAATGCTGCTCAGGGAACATCTCCAGGTATTCCGAAGGTGTTACTGTTTGAAGCACCTCACTCTCTGAAAATTGTCGGTAAAGCGCATTGAGAAAATCATTGCCATCATTTGGATAATGTTCCCAAGCATTCTCCCCATCCAGGATAATGCTGACGATATGGGGTCCAGGCACCTGGTCCTTTTGGAAATTAGCATGAATAGATTCCAGATGACGCACCAGGTCAGTTGCCCCAGCCTCACCAGACATCCCGGAGTAATCAAAACCAATCTTGTCAGAAAGGTTCCAATCCCTGAAGAAGACGGCCACAGCATCCCCCTCATCTGTGCTGGCATAGTAAGGGCGATAGAGCAAATCGGCTTCCTTGACAAAACCCATAGAATCACGGGTGAAGGACTCAATCCCCAAAGACTTCGCCAGGACAGGTTCACCGGTCTGCATGAAGGTATAGCCGGCATTGGCGACCATCGGTACAATCGCCTGTGCCACGGCCCCTTCACCAGGCCACAAACCTCGCACCTCACGACCAAAATGCGCTTCGTACATCTCAACGCTCAATGCCAGGTGCTTTTCTGCATCCTGTGGATAGCTGAAAGCCTTCTCGGGCATTTCCGCGCTCGGATTTCCGACCAAAGCCAGTTGACTGTCATAAATCAGGGGTAAAATCGGATGCGCATAAGGCGTCGTGGTCACCTCGATTTGCCCTTTTTTCTGCAATTTGGCATGATATGGGATCACTTCTGAAACGACCGATAATATCTCATCAAAGAGAACCTTTTTATCAGCTTGGGTAAATCCCTCGCCCTTCGCCACTAAACCCAGGAGTGGTTCTTCAGCCAGATAGGTCGGATCAAACCAGGCCAAGTTGAACCAGACCTGCAAATCCATGAAGTCCTGATCGGTAAATGTTTCCAAAGCATCTTGAATAGATGCCGCCTCCCCGTTGCCCCGTTTATCCAATAAAGCTTGATAGCGGGGATAACGAGCGAGGATGTTGTTCCAGTTGACATCGAAAAAGCGCTCGAGAATGAAGCGTTTGTCCGCCTCACTCAGCTCAGAGACGGGTTTCTCACCCAAAACCCAGTAAACGTCTTTTGCACCAGAAGCCAGGTCGTCCAATTGGCGGATCAGAGACGGCGTCAGATTAAAGGATATGTGCACATTTTCATACTCAGCCACTTTCTGAGCCATGTCCAGGTAGTCCTTGGTGGCATGCACACGGGCCCAGGGACGGGTGTAGTTCCCATCAGCATCCTGATAATAAAGCGGTTGATGTTGATGCCAGGTCAGGTTGATATACAGTCGTTCCGGATCAGGTGCTGTTTGACAGGCAGAAAAAAAGATTGAAGTAAAAACCAAAAGGCTGACCAATGCAAAAATCCGGGGTATCTGTTTCATTAAGTGGTCTCCATTCAAGAATTCTATCGCCAAAATTTCATACTATGATTTTACTTGATAAACTGTGCCCCCATTTCGATTGATGACACCTCTTCTCCGACCTAATCATTAACAAGAAACGAAGATGGACCGAATTATCAATATTTAAGATGATTAAGTCGAATAATCTAATATGGAAATCACCAGAACGCTCTAAGTCTTTATCCCAACACGCATCCCAACATAGACGATCGCAGTAGAACTAATTCCTAAGCGCCTAATACCCATCACCGAATACCTGCTACCCATTCACCACTCAGTGCGCAGCCTCCCGCAAGGACCACTCACCATTCTTCTCCTTGACCTTTCCCGCCTGTCCGGATAGAATTCAAGGTCGCTGGTTTTACCAAGCATTATCACTCAATTTACTATATCATAGGGCGAAGGTAACCCATGGAACCAGGGTGAGAGGCGCTCGAAGGATGGAAAAAATGACAGAACAGATCGTAATACAAGCACAAAAACGCACGGTAAAAGGTAAACAGGTCGGTGCACTCCGACGACAGGGCATCCTCCCCGGGATCATCTATGGGCGGATCGGCAAAGAACAAATCGAGCCGATCCTGATTCAGCTTGACCTGCATGAGGTCTCCAGAACCATCAACAGAATGACGGGGTCAAGCCTGATCACACTGGATGTGGAAGGGGAGAAATTTCCGGTTGTTTTGCGTGAAGCACAAAAAGACATCATTTTTGGGACATTACGGCATGTGGACTTCATGGCTGTCTCCTTGACAGAAAAATTACAGACTGCTGTCCCAATTGAATTAATTGGTCAGGCACCAGCTGAGATTAACCTGTCTGCTGTCGTGGTGACTGGCATTTCAGAACTCGAAATTGAATGTCTCCCGCAGGACATGCCTGAACGGATTGAGGTCGATGCCTCCGTCTTGGTGGATATGGACAGCGCCATTTACGTTCGGGACTTGAACCTGCCCGAGGCGATTGAGGTCTTGACGCATCCCGACGAATTGATCGCAGGGGTAACATATGTGACCATCGAGGAAGAAGAGGAAGAGGAAGAGGAGGGCGAACTCGCCGAACTTCTGGAAGAGGACGTGGAACCCGAAGTGATCGAAAAAGGCAAAAAAGAGGAAGATTTCGAATCCGAAGAATAATTCAATTTCAGAACCATAAAAACAAAAAGAGATGCCCAATCCGGCATCTTTTTTTTTACTTAAGCTCGATCAAAGCCTAATCCACAACCCCCAGGGCTGACAGTAATTCAAGGGTCATCTCGGCACTCGCCCCCCATAATAGATGTCCTTCGTAATCCTCGAAGAAGATCACCGGGAATTCCCGCCCGGCATAACTGCGGAACTGCATTGAGCGATGATTTGGATCAGCCAACCAGTGTAGCGGGACGATAAACACACTCTCAACCTCAGCAGGGTTAATCGCCAGCTCATAAGGCCAGGGGATTTGACCCACAAACACTCGAACCATATATCCCGTTATGATTGGCTGATCGCCAAGATGACCAAATACTTGGACATCTTTTGGTGCCACGCCGATCTCTTCGTACATCTCACGTAGCGCGGTCGCCTGCAAGTCAGCATCCCGCCGTTCCCGTGCCCCACCCGGATAGGCGACCTGCCCCCGATGCTCGATCAAGGCTTGTGAGCGATGCGTCAGCAAAACGTGCCACGCCCCATCATTCTGAAAAAGGGGGATGATGACCGCAGCTGGGCGCAATTTTCTGACTTCCTCAGTGGCGTAAATTTCAGCAGTGCGCCTTTGCTGTTGGCTTTGG
>CAZWDG010000226.1:0-3748 GCA_964633075.1 uncultured Candidatus Brevefilum sp. | reverse complement strand
ATCATTCTCAATGATAGGAAATTAATCTTACCACTGAAGATTCCATGCTGCATTTTGTCACACAAGCCTCTCTCCTCCCCACAACTTAACTTAGGGGGGAATTCGGCTGTGCGTGACCTACCCCTTTTCCAGCGCCAGGCTGACCCAATCCCCATCGGTCAAGCGTTCAATCGACCCGAATCCAGCCTCTGCTGCTGCCCGACAAACCTCAAGCTCTTGATCCTTCAAAATGCCCGAAAGTAGCAAAATCCCATCCCCCGTTACCAATGTCCCCAGACCCTGGTTGAATAAGCCCAGGATTACGGAGGTAAGAATGTTAACCACCACCAGGGGCGCCTGTAAAAATGAAAATTGACCGCTGAGGATCTCTGGCACAGATCCAATACCGACCTCAAGCACCCCTTCAGGGAGCTCGTTGATCTCAGCATTTTCAAGTGTCGCTGTCACAGCCTGTTCATCCACATCCACCGCCAGGGCATGGGCTGCGCCCATCTTGATGGCTGCAATAGACAGGATCCCTGAACCGCAACCTACGTCAATCAGGTTCTTTCCCGGTTGGAAGTATCGTTCCAACAGCCTTAGACAAAGTTGGGTGGTGGGATGTGCCCCTGTTCCAAAAGCCATAGCCGGGTTAATGCGGACCACAATCCGCTCTTTCTCATCTTTCAATTGATGCCAAGCCGGGAGGATCAACAAATCTTTACCAATTGGAATCGGTTGGTAATGTTCTTTCCAAGTCTCCATCCAGTTTGCATCATGGATAGGTGTGAATTTGGGTTCAGGGATGGGGGCGATTTGCCCCAAGTGCCAAAGGGCTTCGGCAAGTTTGTGCTTTTTATCCTCAATAGTTTGATCAAGGGCGAGATAACCAAAGACGACCATTTCTCCTGTGGGTTCATGCTCTTGAATATGGGGATTGAAGCGCGTTACACTCTCGATCACAACCCCATTAGAAACGAAACGCCCCAGCACTTCAGCCAGGGCTTCAGCCAGTTCACCGTCACAATGGATCTTGACTTCCATCCAATGGACTTTGTCTGCCGTATCATCCACCAAACACATCCCTCAATTTATCAAAAAAACTCTGCTCCTGTATCTTAATATCCGGATCCATTGTTTCAGCCATCTGCTCAAACAGCTTGCGCTGTTCGGTTGTCAGCCGGGTAGGAATCTGGACAGAGACTGTCACAAGCTCATCCCCCCTGCCCGAACCGCGTAAATGGGGGATGCCTCGATCGCGCAATCGGAAGACCTTACCGGGTTGTGTGCCGGGTGGAATGCGCAGGTCCACTTCGCCATTCAAGGTCGGAACGCGAATCTCATCACCCAAGACGGCCTGGGTAATGTTGATATCGAGGTCCAATAAGACATCATCGCCACTGCGTCGGAAGAACGCGTGTTTTTCAACCTCAACTTCCAGGTAAAAATTCCCACGCGGACCACCGTTGAGACCAGGTTGCCCCTCGCCAGCCAGACGAATCTGAACGCCGTTGGACACGCCTGCGGGAATGCTGACCATTTTAGCTACAGTCTTTCGTTCAAGCCCACGCCCGTTGCAGGTTGGGCAGGGGGTTTCAATCACCTCACCGCTGCCATTGCAGCGAGGGCAGGTGACGACCTGGACCATGGACCCCAGCAGGGTTTGGTGCACCTGTCGAACCTCCCCCTGACCATTACAGTTGGGGCAGCTCTTTGGGGCGGTACCCGGTTTGGCGCCGGTACCCTGGCAGGTGTGACACGTTTCATCACGTGTGATTTGGATCTCTTTTTCTATCCCAAAGGCAGCCTCTTCAAAGGTTAATTTAATCCGACTGGAGAGATCTGCGCCGCGACGGGGAGTGTTACGTGATCGCCTGGTTCCCATGCCCCCAAACCCGCCAAAGCCAAAAATGCCTTCTAAAATATCGGATAAATCGATGTTGGTGAAATCCGGCATGCCCTGGGTGTTGACCCCAGCATGACCAAAGCGGTCATAAGCCGCGCGTTTCTCGCTATCAGAAAGGACAGCGTAGGCTTCATTTATCTCTTTAAACTTCTCTTCAGCATCCGGCGCATCGCTGACGTCTGGATGACACTTTCGGGCTAACCCGCGAAAAGCTGATTTGAGTTCATCTTCGCTGGCGCTGCGGGGAACACCGAGCACCTCGTAATAATCACGCTTTGCCATTATTATCTAAAGCTCTTATCAATACACCTTCTAAAATTTGCCTGTTTCCTTCATAAACCTACCAGTCTGTTGAGGAAGTTTTGGACATCAAAGACTTGGTCTGTTGCTTGTTGGATCCAGGTGCCCGGATTAGTTCCAGGCACCTGGACTTTTAATTCATTAATCAGGCTCAGACCTGTTTGAACTCGCCATCAACAACATCCTCATCATCCGCACCAGGCTGGTCACCAGGTGTTTTACCACCTTCTTCTTCGCCGCTGGCTTGTTCAGCTTGTGCTTGCTGTGCCTGATAGGCAGCCGTTCCGAGTTGTTGCAAAACTTCACCCAATTCATCTACGGCTTTCTTTATCGCGTCAATATCTTCACTATCTTTGACCTCACGAACTTTGCTGGCAGCATCTTCCACCTTTTGTTTGAGGTCTGCGGGTACTTTTTCACCCAGGTCCTTAAGCGTTTTTTCCGCTGAATAGACCAGGTTGTCCGCATGATTTCTCGTTTCTATCAGTTCACGACGTTTGCGGTCTTCCTCAGCGTGGAGTTCTGCCTCTTGCCGCATCCGTTCAACTTCTTCCTCACTTAATCCAGACGAAGCGGTGATGGTGATGTTCTGACTGCGACCAGTAGCCTTGTCCTGCGCGGTCACCTCCAGGATCCCGTTGGCATTGATATCGAAGGTCACTTCGATCTGGGGAATACCCCTTGGGGCTGGCGGGATTCCATCGAGGATGAATTTACCCAGTGATTTGTTATCGACTGCCATGGGGCGTTCACCCTGCAGCACATGGATCTCCACCTGAGTCTGGCTGTCACTGGCGGTGGAAAAAACCTGGCTCTCGCGAGTTGGGATGGTTGTGTTACGCTTGATCAGTGTGGTTGCAACCCCACCCAGTGTCTCAACGGACAAAGATAAGGGGGTGACATCCAGCAAGAGGATATCTTTGACCTCGCCCCCGAGCACACCCGCCTGGATCGCCGCGCCGACTGCAACCACTTCATCAGGATTGACGCCCTTGTGAGGTTCTTTGCCAAACAATTTTTCAACTTCAGCCTGGATCCTGGGCATGCGGGTCATGCCACCCACCAATACCACTTCATCGATGTCTTTTTTCGTAAGGTTAGCGTCATCCAACGCCTTTTTCACTGGGCCGAGGCTGCGCTCGATCAAATCCTCGGTTAATTGTTCCAGCTTTGAGCGCGTCAGGGTCATCACCAGGTGTTTGGGTCCAGAGGCATCAGCAGTGATGTACGGGAGGTTAATTTCAGCTTGCATGGTGGAGGAGAGTTCAATCTTGGCCTTTTCCGCCGCTTCTTTCAATCGCTGTAAGGATTGGCGATCTTTCCGCAGATCAATCCCTTGTTCACGCTTAAAATCATCCGCGATGTAGTCAATGATGCGCTGATCAAAATCATCCCCACCAAGGAAGGTATGACCACTGGTGGAACGCACCTGGAAAACGCCCTCGCCCACCTCAAGGATGGAGATATCGAAGGTGCCGCCGCCCAGGTCATAAACCGCAATTACTTCATTTTTCTTCTTATCGAGGCCATACGCCAGGGATGAAGCCGTGGGTTCGTTGATGA
>CAZWDG010000225.1:0-3751 GCA_964633075.1 uncultured Candidatus Brevefilum sp. | reverse complement strand
CTCTTTAACAATACGATACCCTATATCATGCCTGGACGTGGTTCAATCACATTGCGCGCAAAGGTGGATTTCAAAGCTCTCGAAGATGCGAAATTATCCGTCCAAGCACTTGCTAAGAAAGCCATTGATTTTTCAAAAACAGAAAAATCACACGGATACCCTCACTTCTTCAATATCAATGACAATATCGATCGTGAATGGGCTGCTTTTCGCCTTTCAGGAGACCAGATTCGGCTGTTTCTGGCTTATGCCCTCACGAGTGATGTCGAAGCATTGGAAACAGGCAAAAGCCAAAACACGCTCGTCCATACCACTGAAGGGGATGTTGAAGGTGTGATCACCTGTGAAAATCCCACCTGCTTCCTCCTAACAGTTCCTGGACACAAAGCTGGCTTAGCCAGCGCCTGGCTCAGGGACCTTTCAGACGCATATATCAGGTTTGATGAGGATATCTTGATGCGGTTACCGGGACCGATGCGCATCGAAGATGCACCTGCCCAAAAACCATTAGACTTTCAAATCAGCCCCGTTGGCGAGAGAAAGCCCTACTATATTGGGTCGCTAAAGGATAAGCGAGGCGGCACCTCGCTACCAGAATTCACCTGGGAGGAGCAAGAGCCTGAGAAATTGCTTATGACGCCCCTCAATCAGATTCACAAAGAGATGGGCGCAAAGATGATCCTCTTTGCTGGCTGGGAAATGCCCGTTTGGTACACCTCTGTCCTTGAGGAGCATGTTGCGGTTCGTCAGGCTGCCGGCTTATTCGATGTTACCCACATGGGTGTTTTCCAAGTAGAAGGACCGGATGCGGGCACTTTCCTGGAGAGTGTTTGCGCAAATGATATAGGCAGTCTGGCTGTGGGAGAATCCTGTTATACCCATTTTCTCGATCCAGAGGCCAATGTGCTGGATGATCTGCTCGTTTACAGACGAGGTGTGGAGAAATACCTGGTGGTCGTAAATGCCTCAAACGATGAAAGGGACTGGGCTTGGTTGAACGGTGTCCGAAAAGGCAACTTCCGCGTGGACAATGACTCACCCTGGGCAGTGGCTTACGGCAGGAAGGTTACTTTACGTAACCTGCGCAGTCCAGAAGCCGGTGAAGATCAACGCGTGGATATCGCCATCCAGGGCCCCAAATCACGGGATATTCTGCTTAAATTAACCGCATCAAAAGAGGATCAACAAGCTATCCTTGCGTTGAATTGGGCGGAATTGTGCGAAGCCAATCTAGACGGATTGGATCTTGTCGTATCCCGCACGGGGTATACAGGCGAGCGAATGGGCTTTGAATTGTTCGTGCATCCCGAAAAAGCGGTTGCCCTGTGGCTCGCTTTGCTACAAGCGGGAGAATCTCTCGGATTAAAGCCCTGTGGCTTAGGCGCACGCGACTCCCTCCGGACTGAGGCGGGGTTGCCGCTCTATGGACACGAAATGGGGGGCAGTCTCAATCTTGGGGTTGGTCAGGCAGGTTTTGAAAAGTTCGTAAAAACCCATAAACCCTGGTTCATCGGTCGAGGTGCTTACTTGAAACAAGAAAAGGCACGCGATGGCGTGGTGGTCCGTTTCCAATTTACTGATAAACGCACTCGCATGGCACACCTGGGCGATCCTGTCCTGGATGAGCGCGGGAGAGTGATCGGCACGGTGACCAGCTGTGCGATTAATACTGAAGGCTCACTCACCGGCCAGGCTTATATTTTAGAAAAATTTGCTGAAGAAGGTACTGAGATTTATATTTATCAAGGCTCACCCAAAGAAGCCGGCAAAGCGCCGGCGAACCTCACCCTGGGTGACCGGGTCACCTTACCATCCAAGGCGACTGTAGTCAATCGATTTCGAAGATAAGGAGAGAACCATTTATGCACACATTATGGGACGACAGATATGCCCTGAGAACGGATAACATCAGCAGTTCAGCCATACGCGAATTGCTCAAGCTGACTTCCCTTCCAGATGTAATCTCATTTGCGGGTGGGCTCCCTGCCCCAGAAGTCTTCCCACTTGAGAAATTCAAGGAAGCAGCCGATATTGTGCTCACCGAAATGGGTGAAAGTGCCCTTCAATATGGTACGACGGAGGGCTATCAGCCCCTCCGGGAGATGCTGGCGCGCAATGCCGCAAAATACGGCATTCAAATTTCAGCTGATAATGTTTTGATCACCACGGGATCCCAACAAGCACTTGACCTCCTTGGTAGAATCTTCATCAATCGGGGTGATCGCATCCTGGTGGAATCTCCCACCTATTTAGGCGCCATTCAAGCCTGGAACGCTTACGGGGTTAAATATATCACCATCCCCTTTGATGATGATGGCATGCGCACGGACTTATTAGAATCCCGTTTGAGAACTGGAATCAAATTTATCTATGTCCTCCCTAATTTTCAGAATCCAACAGGGGTAACCCTTTCACGCGAACGTCGCAAACAATTGGTTGACATGGCAGACACTTACGGCGTCCCCATCGTCGAGGATGATCCTTACGGTCAACTTCGGTACGAAGGGGAACATCTTCCTCCAGTCGTTGTTTTGGATGATGAGATGCGAGCCAAAGAAGTGCCTGTTTACAGCGGAAATGTCATCTACACCAGCACATTTTCAAAAATTCTAGCTCCCGGTCTGCGCCTGGCCTGGGTCGTTGCGCCTACCGAAGTAATTAAAAAATTGGTACAAGCCAAACAAGGCTGTGATCTAAATTCATCAACTTTTAATCAATATCTCGTTTATGAAGTTGCTAACAGTCCCTGGATGAAAACCCACATTCAAACCATTCGAAAGATTTACAAAGAACGTCGCGATGTGATGATTGAAGCTTTGGAAAAATACATGCCAGAGGGTGTCAGGTGGACCAGGCCAAAAGGAGGCTTGTTCCTGTGGGTGATATTGCCCGAAGCCTATGATACCAGCGAGATCTTCAAATTTGCCGTTGAATCCAAAGTTGCTTATGTGCCTGGGGGACCCTTTCACCCATTAGGGGGCGGTTTGAATACCATGCGATTGAATTTCTCTTATTGCAAACCAGATCTCATTGTGGAAGGGATCAGAAGGTTATCAAAAGTGCTTAAGGAAAGCATAAAATAAAGGGTAAATAAGTTTGATCTAAAAAGCGTGTGTGAATGATCACACACGCTTTTTTTTTTATGAATATTCAGTAGGAAATGGACCGATGCTGCCAAAGTTTGAAATCCTGCAAGATCGACTCTCCAATGAATTCTCGCAGGATGGAATTATCAGGGATTAAACGGTGATCCGTAGGCAAGAACCACTGCAAGAATTTTAACAAGCGCTTGGCTTCAATGTACTCCATTGTGCCATATTGAACCTGCCGGAGCAAAGGCTCTACCAAAGGTTTAAGTGTTGTCAGTTCGTATGCCAGTGCCGAGTTAAACATGATATCCGCGTTGTTTTGATAGGGGAAAATATGTTCCTTCTCTCCTCGCCTGACCATTTCCCACTGATGAATCGTTTGCTGGGCTGTGTAACCACGATCACGAGCATCTCTTAAGATCCGCCTTAATTCCCGTGTATCGGTTGTGGAGATGCGGTTATGCCGATCGAGGTTGAGTTGTGTCAGACATGACACATAAATACGGTAGGTTTGTTCTGGAGGGAATCCTTCCAACAACTTGGGGTTGAGCCCATGGATGCCCTCTAAAATGATCATCTGTCCAGGTTCCAGCTGTACTTCTTCTCCCGGATTGTTGACCCCATTTATAAAGTCATAACGCCTTAACTGTACCCGTTTACCC